>CAYYTW010000016.1:0-23255 GCA_964474765.1 uncultured Candidatus Saccharibacteria bacterium | reverse complement strand
CTTTTCTTGATTGGCTGAACGCGCTAATTAAACACAAAAAGAAAATCAGATGTAACGGGTTTTATCAACCAAATTAAGGTATCTAACCCGAGATCGCAGCACAATTTCCAGGGAGATATCCGGCGGCGGGTGCAGCAAATACACTTACCGGGCAGTCAAAGCGGACAGACGGGCGAAGCGAAAGGCCTCAAAGAGAAAATCGGGGAAACGGAAATTTCTGCTGAACCGCGAACTGAAAAAATACATCGTTACCAAACTGAAGCTCTGCTGGTCGCCGGAACAAATTGCCGAGACTCTTAAAACAGAGTATTCTGCAAACACTGCCATGCGCATTTCACCCGAAGCCATTTATGCCGTGCTCTACATCCTTCCCAAAGGAACTCTCAAGAAAGAATTGCTTTCCTGTTTGCGCCGCGGACACAAACGCCGTCGGCGTCGCAAGAAGGGAGAACAACCTTTATTTGAGCGGAAAATCGAGAACATGATTCTCATTGACGAGCGTCCCGAAGAAGTGGCGGAGAGAATAGTTCCCGGTCACTGGGAAGGCGATCTCCTGATCGGGAAAAACCGGCAGTCTGCCATGGGATCGCTTACCGAAAGAACTACCCGCAAAGCCATTCTTGTTCCCCTAAAGAGCAAATCATCAGAAGAAGTGCGAATCGCTTTCGAAAAAGAATTTGATCGTCTGCCGGAAAGCATGCGTCTGACGCTGACATACGATCAGGGACGGGAGATGACCCAGCATGAAGCTTTGGCTAGACGAACTAAGGTAAAAGTATACTTCGCCCACAAAGCCAGTCCCTGGGAACGGGGCACCAACGAAAACACCAACGGACTTATTCGGCAATTTTTTCCTAAAGGCACCGACTTTTCAAAGGTCTCCCGGAGAGAAATTAAACGAGCGGAGAAACTTCTTAACGGCAGACCTCGAAAAGTTTTAAACTGAAAAACCCCCAATGAAGTTTTTAGTAATTTGTTGCGTTAGATTTTAGGAAGTAATTTATGTCAAATAATCAAAACTTATCAAAAAATATAAAGAGATTGCGGGAAGCCAAAGGGCTTTCGCAAGAAAAATTGGCGAGATCGGCCGATGTCGCCAACAACACCCTGATTAAAATGGAAACAGGGGAAAATAAAAACCCAACGCTTGAAACCTTGAAAAGGGTTGCGAAAGCCCTTGAGGTTAGTGTTGATGATTTAATCAAATGAGTATTGCAAAAATGTCGGGGGGGGTAAACTATAAGTAAGGTCGTAATAAAAAAATAATTAACTAATTTTTAAGGACAAAAATATGCAAATAGCACAAAGTAGAACAAGAGAACAATTTCCGCTGAGTTACAAAAAGATTATTAAAAAGACAATGGCAAGCACTATTGCCATTACAATTTTATTGCTCGTTATCTGGGGGTTTTTAGCCTTTATGCTTGGCTCAATTGGCCAAGAAGCAATCGGTTGGTTAGGAACGGCGACATTTGGAATTTTCGGATTTCTGTTTGTCGTGATTTTGTTAACCTATCTTTATCAGCGTTGGTATTTCGCTGTTTATTTCTACGATTTAACTAATGATTTTATCCAGATTAAAAAGGTCCAATAACGCCGCGAGAGATTACAATTCCTTACGAGCGTATTCAAGATGTCTATGTTGACCAAGACATTTTAGATAGAATTTTTGGTCTTTATGATGTTCATTTGTCAAGCGCGACAGTTTCTTCTGGGATGGAAGCACATATAGACGGAGTTGAAAAACAAGCGGCGGAAGGATTGCGCTCAATTCTTTTAGAAACAGTGAAGCAGAGAATTAGCAAAAATAGAGTTCCAAATACTCCTGTAAATAATAACCCAACAAGTTAAATTATATGAATGAAATTATTACAGAAAAAAATTATCCTGTTCAAGGATTGTGGGTTTTCAAATCTATACTCGGCTCTTTATTGGCCCTAATCTTTTTCGTGCCTTATTTTCTTATTTTTTCTCGTTTTGGCGAAACTAGTAAGGACACCGAAATAAATTTTTATGTCATAATAATCGTCGGGTTTGCGATTTTTCATTTCATCGTTACGATTTTAAGAAAAATAAATTTTCATTATTCTATTGAGGAAAAATTTCTAACCTTAAAACAAGGTATTTTATCAAAACAACAGCGGCACATTCCTTATGGTGTAATCCAAAATCTTTTTGTCAAACAAGATTTGTTTGATAGAATTTTTGGGCTGGCTTCACTCACAATTGAAAACGCATCACAAGGAGCGGGAGTTTTGGCGGCTCCGCAACAGCAAAAAGTTTTTGGATTACGTATCGGCAATCAGCAACGACAGCAAGTTGAAATGGTTGGATTTTCTGGAAACAAAGTTAGTATCCCCGGGCTTACTAAAGCAAACGCTGAAATTTTGAAAGGCATTGTTTTACAAAAGATGAAAGAAAATCCGATTGAAGATAGTCAATCCGGATTATAAAATTCTTTATGTGGCGCGCCAGTTTCACTGGCACGAAATTCGGCGGCGGCGGAAAGCGAGGGCGGGCAAAAATTCCTTCCCCCCAACCCCCTTCCTTTTTGCCCGCCCGAGCGTTTGGGTTTTGCGCGCGAAGCGCGCAATCATTGGGAGTTTTGCTCAAAAAATGTTCGAACTTCGTTCAAAAAACACCGCGCGGCTTAGGACGAGTTCGCCCTATCGTATGATAGGGCGCCACGTCGGATGACGCGGCGAATCCCTCCCTCTCCGCCAGTTGGAATCTTGCAAGCAACAGCAGTCCGCCGAAATAAAAGGGAGGTGGAAAAACTGATTAGCAGGACGGAGGGTTGGCTAAATGGCTTTCAGCCAAAAGCTGATCCGCCTCTGGCGGAAAGACGCTGGCTTGCCCCGTAGAAAAGCGGTGGGGTGCCTGAGCGGTTTAAGGGGACAGTCTTGAAAACTGTTGTGGCCGCAAGGCCACCGTGAGTTCGAATCTCACCCCCACCGCTTTCGTACGGGGTCGAGAAAAACCAGTTGGGGAGCAATCCTCTCAGAGGTTCTCACCCTTCGGGTGACCACCCGCAGGGTGGAAATCCTCCACCATCCGCCCCGCTCTCGAGTTCGTCCCGAGATGAACTCGAGGCGCCACGGGTTTATCCCGCGGCGAATCCTCTCGCCTCCGCCATAAGACGGGATCCCTTCTTACCCCTCCCTCAAATCAAAAAAGAGCGACTTTAGTCGCTCTTTTTTTCGCGCGCAATCATCGTCAATAAAATAGGACTTGCGCGTTTGCCCCAAGATTGTCATTCTGATCCGCCGGCTGGCGGATCAGAATGACAGCAAACGCGCAAGTCCTATAAAAATTAAAGGGCGTTTGGAAGCATAGCGAGTTCTACCGACCTTATAACAATAACATCGCTCCATTTATAACCCGCTGCGAGAAATTCTTCAACGCTTGCGACGCGATATTTACTTGGAGACGCGCTTCCCAACACGCCTTTCAAAACATAGATGTCCGGTGATTCATCCGTCTTTACCAATGATAGCGCCCGGTAACTTGCTAAAATATGCGGGCTGACGGTTACAATATCCTTCCAATTATAACCCAGATTTTCAAAGTCGACGGCCGTCAAAATCCAAAGAATCTTTAAATTATCCTTTATCGCGTAAACCCTATCTGAATCCCGGCTTTTAATCAGGGTTGCCAACGGATAAGAATCGAGCTTCTCGGCGGAAACCGTAACAACATTGCTGAATGCGTAACCAGCGGCAAGAAATGCATCCGCGCTGGGTATATAAACCCTTGTGTCGCCTATAATTAGATAAACCCTCTCGCTGTCGGAAATTTTATAAAGCGTCGGCGGGGCTGACCCAAAATCCGAAGCATTAATTCTGAAGGCAATCGCGTTGCTCCCGCCTTTGCTGTTTATTACCGAGATATAATAATCAGTCGCCAAAGATAACTGGGTTGGGGGACAAACCCTGCCAGCCACCAGGCAGCCAGCCGGCGGATTAATTTCAGCGCTCGCTGGTAAAACAAAAGAAACATAAGAACCGCTCGCTTCCTCTGCTTTTATAAAGCCGATTATTTGACCTTCGGGGTTCCGGGCCCTAACAAAGTTAACATAATTATCGCTGCCGCTGAAACCTCCGCCAAAGATATAAATTTTTTCGCCCGGAACGGCCACCGACGGAGATACGGAATCGATTCGCGGCACAATGGCGGCGAACGCCGTCGCGCCACCAACCGCCATCGCAAAGAGAGTCGCGCAAGCTGCCGCCAGAACCATATTAATCAATCTAAACATACGATTTGTTTTGTTAATTTCCTCCCCTTATATTCCCTTATATTCCTCTTATTATATTATACGATACTTTAACGCAGAGAAAAACACCTTGCGCCGCCGCCGCAAAAACCTTATACTGATTACATATTCGGAACACATCATCCGAATATTCCGCATTATTACGAAAAAAAATTATGACGAATATTCTTAATCTTAAAAACAAAGATTTTTTTGGAAATAAAGCAAGGGTTGAGAAGGAACTAACGGAAAAATCGGCGGGAAAGGAAGAAGTCCGGCCCGCGCGGATTATTGAAGAAAGCGTAACGAAAAAAACGGGATCAGAAAACGCGCAAGAAAATAATAATTCCGCCCAAAACAATTCCCCTCTTCTTGAGTGGAGCGCGCCGGAATTTATCAAATACCACAAAGGACCAGAGTGGTTTATGATTGGCGGATTGATTGCTTTTGGACTCTTGCTTGTGGCTCTCTTTACTAAAAATTTTATTTTTGCTTTAATAATTATCTTGGCTGCCTTCTCAATCTTTATCTGGACGCAGAAAGAGCCGGCAAAAATTAATTTAGCCGTCACGCCAAGAGGAATATTAATCAATAAAAAAAATTTTTTGAGGTTTGAAAATTTAAAATCATTCTGGATTTTCAACGAACCGCCGGAAACAAAATATATCAGCATAGAAAGCGAAAAGATTTTTGTGCCTCGAATCGCAATCCCGCTGGGCGAACAAGATCCCGAAGAAATCCGACAAATATTATCAAAATTTTTACCGGAGAAAGAATACGAAGAATCACTAATCGATACTCTGGGAAAACACCTTCGTTACTAAAATTCAAAATTCTAATATCTAAATCCTAAATAAATTCAAATAAATCTAAAATACAAAAGGTTTAGAATTTAAAATTTTGGATTTTGATATTATTTAGAGTTTAGGATTTTGAAATTAGGGTTTTTCTACAGCCCCTCGCAGTTTTTACCCGCCGCAGCTTTCAGCGAAGGCGGGCAACTTGCCCTCCCACTTTTCTGTCCCCATAGCCATGCCCCGTATAAAGCTTCGCTTTTATACGGGGTCAACGGACCCCGCACTAAAAATATGCGCCCATAGCTCAACGGATAGAGCGTAAGCTTGCGGAGCTTAAAGTCGAGGTTCGATTCCTCGTGGGCGCGCAGAAATTCTTGGCGAGGGGACAAAAAGACACAATTAGACAATGGGCCTGTAGTATAACGGTAACACACATCCATGGCATGGATGGGTCGAGGGTTCAACTCCCTCCAGGTCCACAGAGCGCCCCGCAATACTGCGGGGAGGTCGCCGGTTTGACCCTGCGGGTCACCACCCGTAGGATGGCAAGTCCGGCACGGTCCACCCCGCTAGAAATCAACCAGTTACAAATTACGTGGCATTGATTAGCACAAACAAAAAGATAATTTTAAACGAAAGAAACGTACCTTAACAACTTGATTCTCACATGGAGGAAAGTAGATGATAAAAGCCTTTGAGATTGCTCGGCTGTTCGGCATTGATTTTGAAATCGACCTAAGCTGGTTTGTAATTCTGGCTTTAATAGTCTGGTCTCTAACGCAGTACTTTTCGCAAGTATTACCCTCTTGTTCCCTCATTTTTTGCGTTTTTGTCGCGGCTTTTTCCGCTCTTCTATTTTTTCTTTCCATCCTGCTGCACGAATTAGCGCACAGTCTGGCCGGTAAAATATTTGATGTCCGCGTTACAAAAATTACCCTCTTCCTTCTCGGAGGAATGGCGCAATTCGATAACAAAGAATATTTAAAATCACCGAAGGCGGAATTTATAATGGCGATAGCGGGGCCTCTCTGCAGTCTTTGTTTGGCCGGACTCTGCTTCGCCTTACTGAAATTTCTGCCTCTAATTTGGCTTAGTTATGTCTGGCTTTACGTCGCCATGATCAATTTTATCTTTGCCGCTTTTAACATAATCCCCGCCTTTCCTATGGACGGCGGAAGAATACTAAGAGCGATTTTCTGGCAGAAAACAAAAAATCTGTTGAAATCAACTCAAATAGTCGTGGTGATTTCGAAAACACTAATACCCTTTCTGGTGATTGGACTTTATCTGCTGGGTGGCCTCAATAATGCTCTCTGGGGATTGCTCATCGCATTTTTTATCTGGTCGACGGCGGAAAACGAATATCGATTTATACAAACTAAAGAAAGACTTCGCGGCCTGAAAGTAAAAGATCTGATGGAAACCACCGAAACGCCTTTCTCAAAATCTAATAAAGATATTTTTTGCGCGCCCGAAGACGAACTTCTGGAAGCGGCGCTAAAAATGCAACAACTGAAACAACCGTCCTTATTGGTCGCCGATCAAAATTTTATCAGAGGAAAAATTCGATTAAGCAAAATTGCGGAATATCTGAATAACTAAAGCCAACAAAAATGGCTGCAATCAAAAACAACCGCCCGCCCCACACAATGGGGCTTTTTCTTGCGAAAAAAGCATTTTTTCGATAAGCTGAATGCATGGGGAGGAGTGGCCGAGTGGCCGAAGGCGCGGCTC
Organism: uncultured Candidatus Saccharibacteria bacterium; assembly: GCA_964474765.1. Classification (GTDB taxonomy): domain Bacteria; phylum Patescibacteriota; class Minisyncoccia; order Portnoybacterales. The sequence goes on along the minus strand of CAYYTW010000016.1, from coordinate 16,469 downwards.
TCGAAAAGCCGTAGGGCAGAAATGTCCTCGTGAGTTCGAATCTCACCTCCTCCGCCAATAGAAACTTCGCGATTTGAAAGGATTGCTCCGCCCCGCCGCCCGCCTCCGCTAACGCTCCGGCGGCAACCTCGCAGGAAAATATCCTCCGCTTTCTTGATTTTGCGCGCGCCAGATTTTTTCTTCTAAAAAGAAAGGGGATATTTTTCTGCTCGGTTCCGCCCTCCAAGTATTCGGGCGGAGCGGCGGGGCTTCTGCGCTCGGGCGCGGCGGAATTCCCCCCACACCCCCCTTCCGCCGCGCCCTCGCTCCCGCGGCGAAATTTTTTTGCGGCGGGCTTAAAAATTACTCATTTTACTTTTTTAAACATCTCTTCAAATTCTTTATTTATCAAACAATCATTTTCTTTAGCCCATAACTTCAATTTTTGAAAATATTCCAATTTCTGATTATATTCGTCAGGATTTTTTGTTTTTATAAAATTATACAATTTTTTTTGTTGTTTAATCCAATGATTATAACCTTCTCTTTTTATATCATTTTTATCACTGGTTTCAATCTGTAATAAAAATTCTTCTTCTGTTAAATTGGGCTGGTCATTAACCCACTTTGTCATTGCGATTGCGTCCGGATCGTCATCACTAATTTTTTGCAAATCTTTCAGCATTAGTCCTGAAATCAACTTTTTTATTCGCTCTGTTTGACTTGGTTGTAGAAATCCCCCAGCAGGTATGTTGATACCAAATTTATCCCAAATAGGAGTATCTTGAAGTGCGACCGGATATTTCAAAATATGGAAAATTGTTACTAATTCTACCACTTCCCGTGTTAATTCAAGCCATTTATTTAAGGCTACTTCGTTAAAATTATTAACATTTGAGTGGTGCTTATTAAGTTTACGGCTTGAATAACCAAAACCCTTTGTATGTGAAAAATTTGATAATTTTGTATAAAGTTCAGTGGTCTTTTTAAAAATCTCGTGTTGATCGTCAAAAGTTTTGATATTTGAATTTTTTGCTAACCTTTTAAAAACTTGACTACGAAATGGCGTTGATTCTATCGACCGAAACCAATTTTGAATATCAATATGGCTTTGATTATCTATATCCCAATAAACCGACAACAACCCCAACTCAAGAACATTGCGTAATGAAGCGATGGCATGTTTATAAAAACCAAGTTTACATAAAACAATTGAACACTCTAACTCATATTCAGCTTCGGCAATTGGGAAAACATGGCCAGACCAAAAATTTTCAATGGTTTCTGGTAATAAATCAAAAAGTGAGCGGAGTATCCAATTATATTCGTCTACTTTATTTTTAATTTCAGGATTATCTTCAAAATATTTATTGCTCGTATTTAAAATACTTCCTATCAATTTATCGGAATGAAGCAATCCGAGTGAATCCTTACTCTTTTTTGGTCTGGCCATAATTATCCTACATAAATTCTATGAGACGGTTTCAAAAATCTTTTTTACGAAGCCTGTCCGCGCATAAAACGCGCGTGTTATAGGGCGACGTTCACCAGTGCGTGGATTTATTCCACCCGTTCCTTTTGTCCTTGCTTGTATCCACTTTCCGTCTTTTCCGGTCAAAGCAACAAAACCGTCCTTAATAAGTTTTGCGCGGATAAAATCGTAGTCGGCTTTTATCTCTTTGATAAGTTCGTCGTCCTCGGCAAAATCCAAACTTGCCACGCGCAAAAGTTTTGAACCTTTAGCATTTTTGCCGTCCCATTGAACCGCGCAAAAGACGATGGTTTTGAGCTTTGCCCAAGCATGACTTTCAAAAAACGAATGAGTTTTCAGTTCTTCGGGATTTATCATTGTGATCGCCATCGTCTCTTTCGGCACAAGTACACCACCAACTTTGTGGAAAGCAACCGATTTTAATTCATAAGTAAGCCCATTCGGTGCTTTTGATACATTCGTCTGAAGTCCTGCCAGCCGCTCCAAAACAAGGCCTTTCCAACCTTTATTTTGCTTGCCGTTCAAATATGGATTGATACCAAACGGTGGGGCAAGCTCGGCAAGGTCTTTGCCGATGTACTTTTTCAAATTTTTTATCGCGGTTGCGCGGGTTACAATTTTCATACTTTTGCGTGTTTATTTTGTAAATTACGATCCAGTTCTTCAAATCGCTTGATTGATACATCAAGATATTTCGGATCGGTATCAACGCCGACAAAGTGCCGTCCCAAGAGATACGCGGCAATTCCGGTGGTTGAGCTTCCGGTAAAAGGATCAACAATGAGATCACCTTTGTTCGTAGAGGCAAGCACGATTCGTTTTAACAAGTCCTCCGGCTTTTGTGTCGGGTGCTTGCCGAATTTTTTTTCAAACGTTTTCGGCGTTCCCATAGCCCAAACCGAACGCATTTGTAGGCCGGGCTTTTTTAGTTGGTCCTCCGGCCAGTTGCCGTTTTTCATAAGGTCATAATTGAAAATATGCTTTGCATTTTTATCTTTACGCGCCCAAAGCAAGGTTTCGTGGCTTGCGGTGAAATAACGGCAACTTAAATTCGGCGATGCGTTCGGTTTGAACCACGCAATATCGTTGAGGATATGAAATTTTGCGACTTGAAGCGCGAAACCACACTGATAGATGGAATGATATGTCCCGCTAATCCAAATCGTGCCATGCGGCTTCAGGACACGCTTGGCGGCTTCTATCCACGCAAGGTGAAATTCAAAATCTTTTTTAAGTCCATTGCTCTTGTCCCATTCGCCTTTATTAACGCTAACTCGTCGCCCAGCATGGACTGTAAAGCCGCCATTCGAAAGGAGATAGGGGGGATCAGCAAAAACCATATCAACCGAGTTTTCGGGAAATTCTGCTAACAAGTCCAAACAGTCGGACTGATAAAGCTTAAACTTTGGTTTGTCGTAATATGGTTTTTGCATAATTATTTGAACAAATCGCCAACAGGAACACCGAGAGCTTTTGCGATTTTCTCCAGTGTATCAACTGTCGGATTCGGGCTTTCGCCTGTCTCTATCTTAACAACAGTATTCAAAGCAATATCGGCATCTTTTGAGAGACGATCTTGTGAAATTCCTTTTTTCTGTCGTAGTTTGCGGATATTTTCGCTAACAGTATTTGCCATAATAAACTTGTCGGTGGTAAACTATTATAATATACTACTTATATTGAGCTTATCTCAACTAGCTTACTACAATGATAGCGAAAATTCCGCAAACAATCAATAATGCCGCCGCAAAAAAATTTCGCCGTGGGAGCGAGGGCGCGGCTCTCAAAAAGCCGTAGGGCAGAAATGTCCTCGTGAGTTCGAATCTCACCTCCTCCGCTTTGGGCGGAAACTCGCCAGACAAAAATTTTATCAGATAGATCCAAAAAAAGCCTTACTGCAAGTAAGGCTTTGTGGTTTTTATTGATAGCATACGTCGTTCATGCTAAAGCACGGGGCGCAGAGACACACGACGACTAGATGTTGGTCTTTATTATTACGAAGCGCATGTGCTTCGCCCGGGTTTATACGGATCCAATCGCCGCGGCTAATAAGATAAGATACGCCACCAACTTCAATCATACCTTGCCCCTCAACCACATAAATCCACTCGGTAATTTGTTTGTGGCAGTGAGCCTGTTTGCGCCGTGATGGATCAGCAATGACCCAGCCAAATGCAACACTTACTGTATTCCAAACTATATTCCCAAATTCGTACACAATGATCTTGGCGCCGTCAAAACAATCATTTACCGGTGGCTGAATAAATGGTTGCGGTATTGCCGCCGGGTCTTGCCAGACTTCATCTGAGTAAACATCTGCCGGATCAAACGGCGGCATCGCTAAAACCAAATGCTCAAGACTTTGCCGCACTCGTGTTAATAAGCTTATGGCGTGTGTTGCGTGGAATCCAAACTGCATCTCCAGCTTGTACTGCAAACACATTTTCTCCGCAAATTAAATGGTCAGTACCGCGAGTAATGATATAGAGATAGTTACAAAACTCGTCGTATTGTCATTCTGAACTTGTTTCAAAATCTACTTCGTTCTAATAATCACTAAACTTAGATCCCGAAATGAATTCGGGATGACAGATTAGATAGTTTTGTAACCATCTCATAGTGTGAAATTCTTTCGCTTGGACAAACCGTGCCTCTGTTGTCATTCCGGGCTTGACCCGGAATCTATAATTTCTGAGAAATTAATAGCATGGCGTCATAAATTCTGAATTCCCGCGTTCCCTCCTCCGCTGAAAGCTTCGGAAGGACACCGCGCGGGAATGACAAAAAATAATTCCGCATCACGCGGTAAAATATTATTTACTTTTGAATGCTATGTGTTACATTAAAAATACAATAATAAAGAGAGCTTCTCGACAAGCTCGAAGTATATAAAATACTCACTATGCCAAAAAAACGCGTTCTAATTATCGGCGCCGCCGGACGCGACTTCCACAATTTTAACGTTGTCTATCGCCAAGACAGACAAAGCGAAGTGGTGGCCTTTACCGCCGCTCAAATTCCCGGCATTGCCAATCGCCGTTATCCCGCCAGCCTGGCAGGAAAAACATTATATCCCAAAGGCATTCCGATTGAAGAAGAAAAAAACCTGGAAAAAATAATCAAGGAAAAGAGGGTCGATGAATGCGTTTTTTCTTACAGCGATGTTTCTTACGACACATTGATGAATATCGCTTCGCGCGTCCTGTCGGCCGGAACGAAATTTTCGCTACTCGGACCAAACCAAACAATGCTTGAAAGCAAAAAGCCGGTGATAGCTGTTGTGGCCGTGCGTACGGGCTGCGGAAAAAGTCCGACCACGCGGCGAGTGGTGGAAATTTTACGTGAGTCGGGAAAAAAGGTAGTGGTGGTCCGCCATCCTATGCCTTATGGCGATCTTGGGAAACAAGAAGTGCAATGCTTCCAGAAAATGGAAGACCTTGAAAAAAATCATTGCACCATTGAAGAAATGGAGGAATATGAACCCCACATTGCCATGAACACGGTTGTTTGCGCCGGCGTTGATTACGAAAAGATATTGAAACAAGCCGAGAAAAAAGCGGATATGATTGTCTGGGATGGCGGCAATAATGATTTGTCTTTCTATAGGCCCGACTTAACCATTACCGTCGCCGATCCGCACCGGCCGGGACACGAAATAAGATATTATCCGGGCAATGTCAATTTCAGATTGGCCGACGCCATTGTCATAACCAAAGTAAATTCCGCCGACCCGGAAAGCGTAAAAATAATCATCAACAACGCCAAACAGCAAAACCCTTCGGCTAAAATTATCAAGGCGGAGTCAATTTTCAAACTCGACAGTCCGTGGGATCCCAAATGGAAAAAAGCGCTGGTTATAGAAGATGGCCCGACTATGACCCATGGCGAAACTGGTTTCGGCGCCGGTTTTATCGTGGCGCGAAATCATGGCGCGGTTATTATCGACCCGCGTCCCTATGCGATCGGCAGCATTGAGAAAGTATTCGCTCGCTATCCGCATATCGGATTAGTTCTGCCGGCGATGGGCTACGGAGAGAAACAAATGAAAGAACTGGAAAAAACCATCAATCGCGCCGAGTGCGATGTGGTGGTAGTGGCCACACCGATTAACTTAGCGCGCCACATCAAAATGCGCCGACCATACATAAGAGTAGAATACGATCTCTACGAAAAAGCAAAAAAAGAACTCAAAGAAATTATGAAAGAGAAAAAAATCATCTAACACTCTACCTGTCATTCCGGATTTAATCCGGAATACATAACGTAAAAACTAATTTGTTAGCTACTTAGATTTTCATAAAGTCAGTTTCCTGGATTCCTGCTTTTCACCTTTCGAGTGACCACCCGTAGGCGTGGCACAGGAATGACACGCAGGACAGAAACAACACAATAAACAAATGAAACAACGAATTGTTGTCGCATTGGGCGGCAACGCCATACAAAATAAAGGCGAGGATGGAACTTACGAAGAACAATTGAAAAACGCCGGCAAAGCCATGCGCGAACTCGTTCCCCTTGCCCGCGATCCCGATTGCGAGCTGATCATCACCCACGGCAACGGCCCACAGGTGGGCAACATTCTGTCGCAAAATTCAGCCGCCTCTCCGGCTATCCCGCCGATGCCGATGTTCGTTTGCGACGCCATGAGCCAGGGGCAAATCGGATATTTGATCCAGCAAACATTGACCAATTCGCTAAAAAACGAGGGCGTGGAGCGGGAGATAGTAACAGTGGTTAGCCAAGTTGAGGTCGATCAAAATGACCCCGCCTTTCGGAATCCCTCAAAACCGATTGGCCAATTCCATACCAAAGAAGGGGCGAAAAAAGCCGCCGCGGCAACGGGCTATGTTTTTAAAGAAGATGCCAACAGGGGCTACCGGAGAGTCGTTCCCTCGCCGGAGCCGGTTTCGATTGAAGAGCTCGAGGCAATTAGGGCGTTAACCGAACAGGGAGTAATAGTGATAGCAGTCGGCGGCGGCGGAATCCCGATAATAAAAGAAAATAATTCTCTGCGCGGAATAGACGCTGTTATCGACAAAGACAAAGCCAGTTCGCTTTTAGCCGACAAATTAGAGGCTGACACGCTTGTCATTTTAACAGCCGTGGACAAAGTCTGTCTTTTTTACGGCCAGCCGAATGAAACAGAACTCGACTCGATGACCACCGAAGAAGCCAAAAAATATCTCAACGAAGGACATTTTGCCGAAGGAAGCATGAAACCAAAAATTGAAGCAACAATAAATTTCGTCAACAAAAATCCACAGAGGAAGGCTTTAATAGCATGTTCCGGCAATCTCCAAGAAGCGCTGGAAAAAAGAGGGGGGACATGGATAAAATACTAATCCTTGTAAATATGTCGTTATTCGCACGATAGCGTAAATAGCAACATATTACTATTCCGAACCCATCTTTAATAATTACCATGAAGCATCTCATCTCGCTAAAAGAACAAACCAAAGACGATATTATCCAAATTCTTGAAACGGCGCGAAAATTAAAAACTCTAAGAAAAGAGGGTAAATTCAGCAATACTCTCGCCTACCAGACGCTGATTATGCTTTTTCAGAAAGGTTCAACCCGCACTCGCCTGTCTTTCGAGGCGGCGATGACCGAGTTGGGCGGCCACGCTATTTTTTTGGAATCCCGCACCTCTCAATTCTCTTTAACTGATTTCGGGGATGAAATTCGGGCCGTGATGCGATTCGGCGATATTCTGATGTTCCGGGCGCTAAAAGCCGCCGATGTTGAAAAGGCCGCTTCATACAACCAGATTCCGGTTATCGACGCCTGCAGTGAAAAATATCATCCGGCGCAATCATTGGGAGATATGTTAACCATGATTGAACATTCAGACGGATTGGAAAATATCAAAAAAGTAACTTGGCTGGGCATTGAAAACAATGTTTCCAACACATTAATGCTTGTCTGCGCCAAATTGGGCATCCCCTTCCATATCGCCGCGCCCGAAGCAGATCCCATTAGCATTGATGAGGAGCTCAACAAAATGGCAAAGCAAACAGGCATAGTCAAGCGGACATCTGATCTAAAAGAAGCGATAGAGAACGCCGACTACGTCCACACCGACACCTGGATGAATATGGAATTCTTCGAGGGCGGCAAAGTTAAACCAGAGTTCGCGGAAAAATTCGAGAGAAGAAAAAGAGTCTTCGCGCCCTACCAGCTTAACGCGAAAATCATAGATACCTACGCGCCGCAGGCCAAAATAATGCACTGTATGCCCTGCCACATCGGCTACGAAATTACCCGCGACGCCATCGACCACCGAAACTCCGTCATCTTCGACCAGGCCGAAAATCGGCTGCACATCCAGAAAGCAATTCTGCTTTGGCTATTAGACAAATATAATCTTTAGAGGTTTACCTTTTTCTCTGGAGTACTAAGCCCGAAAATAACACTCCGCTCACGATTCTGTCATTCTCGCTTTCGCGGGAATGACAATTTTACCATCACTCGATCTACACCCCGAGTTTGGTGAATAATTGTCATCCTGAGCCCGGCGAAGGATCTCGTAGACTTCGGAAACCGCTTATGTAGGAGATTCTTCACTCCGCTTCGCTCCGTTCAGAATGACAAAGGGGGCATTATTCACCAAACTCACCCCTTTTCTTTGACCAAAAGCATTTTTTTTGTTATTCTGTGGAAAGAAAATGCTTCTGGGTCCCGTCGAGAGACCCCCTTGTAGCTCAACTTGCCCGCCCAAATTTTGTCCCCGTAGTTCAATGGATAGAACGAGAGACTCCTAAGCTCTAGATGGAGGTTCAATTCCTCCCGGGGACGCAAAACTGTCGGACAAAATTTGGGCGGGTGAAGATAGAGCAATTCCCTGCCTACCGGCAGGCAGGCGTCCTAAGGAAGAGATGTGGGTTTCACCCTTCGGGTGACCACCAGTAGGCGTGGCAATTCCTGTCGAGGGGACCAAAGACCGCCCATAGCTTCCTCCTACGCTCAAATTGCATTTGAGCTTCGGAAGGACCATACTTCGCCAAGGCTTCGTATGGCAGGCAAGAAACTTACTCACTGCGCTTCTTGCTCGTCATCCGTAGCTTTACGCGTAGGATGGGTCTTCCGTATCCCCGATGCAACGTCTGGGCGAAGGAGACCCGCCCATAGCTTCCTCCGAAGGCGGATCCGCCTCCGGCGGACAGTCGGTAGAGCAGCCCAGCACCTTTCAACCGCCCATAGCTCAATTTGGCAGAGCAGTTGCCTCTTAAGCAATTGGTCGCAGGTTCGAGTCCTGCTGGGCGGACAAATTCAATTCCAGCCCCCACGCTAATTTTGCCAGCGTAAGGTTCGCCCCGTCATCCGACGGGGCGCCCCGCAGAATTGCGGGGCGAGTCCTACTGGGCGGACACTTCATGTAACATATAACACAAAACATGTAACAAAAATTACATTATGCTTGTTATGTGTTACATGTTGTATGTTACATGAACTTAGATTCCCCCGTTGAAACAATTCCCCGCGTCTCCGCCATTTACGCCAAACGGCTAAATCGCCTCGGCATTAAAACAGTCCGGGATTTAATTTATCACTTTCCCCTCCGCTACGACGACCTTTCCAGAATCGTCAAAATAGGCGACGCGCGAGCCGATGAAACAATCACCGTCCGCGGGCAAATAATAAACATTCACGCCTTTCGCACCCCCAGAAAAAGAATGTTTCTAATTGAAGCGCTGATTAAAGATAACAGCGGCGCCATCAGGGCGATTTGGTTTAATCAGCCCTTTTTATTACGCACTCTCAAAAAAGGTGAGTGGGTTAGCTTGGCGGGAAAAGTCAATGACGACGGGAAAACATTATTTTTTTCAAATCCGGCGCACGAAACAATCAGACTGGAACAACTAAGCACAGATAGCAAATTAAGCAGTCGTCATACAGGCCGCTTGGTCCCGATTTATCCAGAAACAACCAAGCTCACCTCTAAATGGCTGCGCTACATTCTCGACTTAATCTTTCCTCAAGCCGTCAACGAATTCAAAGATTTCCTTCCGACGGAAATTAGAAAATCACAAAAGCTGATTGAATTAGGCGCGGCGCTGAAAAAAATACACTTTCCGCAAACGCAGAAAGATATCGATTTGGCCCGCCGGCGCCTGGGCTTTGACGAACTGTTCTTAATACAGCTTTTTATTTTGCGACAAAAACAAAAATGGCAATTGAACCGGGCGACGAAAATTAAATTTGACCAAGGTCTGATTAAAAAATTTGTTAGCTCTCTCCCCTTCAAACTGACCAACGCTCAACGAAAGGCCGCTTGGGAAATTCTCCAGAATCTTGAAAAAACCAGTCCCATGAATCGGCTGCTGGAAGGCGATGTCGGTTCCGGCAAAACCGTTGTCGCCGCCATCGCCGCCCTGCAAACAGTCAAAAACGGCTATCAGGCGGCCTTTATGGCCCCGACTGAAATTTTGGCGCGCCAGCATTTCAACGAAATTTCAAAATTGCTGCAAAATCACAATGTAAAAATTGGACTGATAACTGGAAGCGAAACAAAAACGAATTATGAATTAAGAATTACGAATAAAGAATCTGGCAAAAAGAATTTGATTAATAAAATTCATAACTCATCCTTCATAATTCATAATTCCGATATTGTCATTGGCACTCACTCATTAATTCAGGAAAATGTCCGATTCTCCACCAAGGGCGGATCCGCCTTTGGTGGAAAAAATTTGGTCCTAGCAATTGTCGACGAACAGCATCGCTTCGGCGTTCAACAAAGAGCGGCTCTGCAAAAAAACATTATTCAAATAGAAGACGGTCTGGAAACAACAATTCCCCACTTGCTGTCGATAACCGCCACTCCAATTCCGCGCACTCTCGCCCTAACCATATACGGAGATCTTGATCTTTCGCTTTTGAATGAATTGCCAAAGGGGCGGCAGAAAATTATTACCAAAATAGTCTCCCCCGCCCAGCGACAGAAAGCTTACGACTTTATCCGCCAACAAGTTAAAAGCGGCCGGCAAGTTTTCGTCATCTGCCCCCGAATAGAAGGACAATCGTCCGACGGCAACGGTAACGAAACCCGTGTCGTCAATAATCAATCGTTAGACGCAGCCGCTGGACGAAACAGGTATCGTAACCGATTGACGTTTTACGATAAACGAAAGTTGCTCTGGGCTGAAGTTAAAGCCGTAACCGAAGAATATAAAAAGCTGTCGGAAAAGATTTTTCCCGACCTGAAAGTCGCGATGCTCCACGGGAAAATGCCCGCCCGAGGCGGATCCCCTGACGACCGACAAACTGATGCCTCGGGCAGAAAGTCCAAAGAAGAAGTAATGAAAAATTTTAAGGACGGCAAGATCGATATTTTGGTTTCCACCTCTGTCGTCGAAGTCGGCATAGACATCTCCAACGCCACAGTAATGATGATTGAAGGAGCCGATCGCTTCGGACTAGCCCAATTGCACCAATTCCGCGGCCGGGTCGGACGCGGAAAATTTCAATCATATTGTCTACTCTTCGCCGACTCCTATTCCCAGTTCGTCCGACAGCGTCTGCAGGCTTTAGTTTCCACGCAAAACGGCTTCGAGTTAGCCGAAAAAGATTTAGAAATAAGGGGTCCAGGCGAATTCTATGGCACGCGTCAATGGGGATTGCCCGACTTAACCATGGCATCACTGATGGATGTTGAACTAATCAAAGAATGCCGGGCGGAAGCCGAAAAACTATTGCGCGGCAACGATCCAGAATTGATAAACCACCCGCTCCTAGCCAACAGATTAAAAAAATTCCAGCTGCTCGTGCATTTGGAGTAAAAATCCGAAACCCAAAATCCGAATCTCGAAACAAATCTAAGTAAATTTTCCAATGACCAAAATTCAAAAACGCCCGTTTCGGTCATTTTGATTTCGGTAATTCGAATTTGTTTCGGATTTCGTGCTTTGAAATCCGAATTTTAAAGGGTGAATATTGTGACCATGGTCACTCGATAATTTTTGGCTATGATTTTAAGCTGGGACTAAAACTTACTTAGAGACTCTATGCTTCGGCGTTACCCAAAATTTCATGTAGCGACCCAGCATTAAACGAGTCTGGGCTTCCAAACCCGGTATGGCGCCGAAAATAATTATCGTCAAAGGCATCAAAATCCACTGAAAAATCATATAGAAATACTTACGGAATGGATGGCCGGGCGGGCGCGGAGGTAATAAAATGGTGCTGTAAATAGCGGAGCTGATTAACCCGACCATGGCCAATGTCATTAAAATTCTGGTAAATCGAGGCAAGTTGTAAGATAAAACCGTCAGATTAAATTTCTCGCCGCCCAAGGCAAGGGGCAGCCAGCCGAGCAGAAAAATTAAAAGCGCGTTGGTCCCCCACGACCAGAAACCATCTATCTGGTTAAAAATATGCCTGATCGATTGCCGAAGAGGCATTTTTTTGTTTTTAAGGAAACCATAAATAAAATAAGGAATGTTTTCCGCCCCCCACCCCCATCGCAATTGCTGCTTATAAACATTTTTTATGGTTCCCCAAAACGTTTCAGCCAGATTAGCATCCATGGAAACCGGATAATAAAGAGGAATAGTTCGATAATCGCCATCGTAGAAAAGCAAACTTTTCCAAAAGATTCGTGAATCCTCGGAAATATTTTTGACATTCCAAAAGTCCATTTCAACGATCGCCTTAAAACTCATCGCGTGCGAAGAAAAAGTAGCCAGCCGCTCCGGCCTTTCCTGCTGCATCATCTGCCAGAAAGTACAAGAAGTTGCGACCACCCGCGACAAAGCCGAAGTATCCCAAATATTGTTATTGAAAACCGGAACAGGCTGAAAGCTGGACCGGTGAGGTTTCTCCGCTCCCAAAAAATGATAAGTCAAACAGCCAAAGTAGCCGGGATAAACTTGCGTATCGCCGTCGAAAACCGAAACGATAATATCTTCGTAGGGAATTTTCAGGTCATCAATCAAGTCTTTCGCCTTCCTGCCGGCCCAGGTTTCATTGGAACCCTTGCCAGCCAATTCACCCGGACCATTTTTCGGATGAACGGTGATCAAAAATTTATGAAACATCCGGCCGTACTTTTCTTGGATTCTCATGGCGGTTTCTTGGGCCTCTCGCCCCGCTCTTTCTTCCGCCGCCAAAACAATAATAAATTTTTCCTTCGGATAATTAGTTTTTGCCAGCGATCCAAAAGTTTCGTCCAAAACCCCAAATGGTTCTTTATAAAAAGGGAGAATAATCAAATGATATAGCCGTTGCCAATTTCCGGTTCCCGACTCCCGCCCCTGCAGCCTCGCCAGCCAATCCACCTTCAAATTCTTTTGCACCCTCGAAAAAGTCGCCCGCAGATGCAATGAAAGATACAGTGTTTTCAAAAGCCAGTAAACGTCGAAGGCGATGATAAAAAAAGCTATAAAAACAGGGGCAAGCCAAGAACACAAAATCACGAGCAACAACGTTGCCCAGGATAGAGCGCCCGGTAAAATTTCGAAAGCACGAAAGATTACATAATCGCCTCCTTTCAGATCTGCTGCGTTACCGATTTTTAAATATTCCTTTTCCATAAAAGACTATATAAAACCTTATAAGTTCAGATTTGCCCTCGCAATAATTTTATCTACTTTATCTCCCCTTCCATGGCGTGCATATTTCCAATACCCAGCCAATCCGATCATCGCCGCATTGTCAGTACAATAACGAGGATCGGGAAGTAAAAATGATGCATTATGAATATTTTTTTTCACGGCGCTTGCCATTTGTTTGCGCAATTCTTTGTTCGCGGCTACCCCGCCCGAAAGCATTACGGTTTTGGCCCCGTATTCTTTGGCGGCCCTGATTGTTTTACTCACCAAAACATCAACCACCGCCTGTTGGAAAGAAGCGCAGAGATCGGTTGTTAGTGGCTGACGATTAGTGATTAGGGGGTGATTCGGCAGTCTTTTCGTAAACGCTCCGCCGAAGGCGGAGCCCCACCCGCCCCCCAAATCACAAAAAGACTGCCGAATCACCCCTTCACGAACCAAATACAAAACCGCCGTCTTCAACCCAGAGAAGCTGAAATCGAAATTGGGGGCGTCAATCATCGGCCTCGGCAATTTAAACGCGTCTGGGGTGCCGTTTTGAGCGCTAAGCGCAATTTCAGGACCGCCCGGATACCCTAAACCGAGCAATTTCGCCACCTTGTCAAAAGCCTCGCCAGCCGCGTCATCCCTCGTCTGCCCAATAACCTTGTATTTGCCCATACCCCGAATCAAAACTAACTGCGTATGCCCGCCACTCACGACTAAACAAATAGCCGGAAATAATGGTTTCTGGTTTCTGGTTTCGGGTTTCGGGTTTCCGCCGATTGGCCCCAACCAATTGGCGGCAATGTGCCCCTCTAAATGATCAACTCCGATAATCGGCTTTTTCATCGCTAAAGACAACACGCGCGCGGCGCGGACTCCGGCCCACAAACAAGGCTCCAACCCCGGACCGACTGTCACAGCAATTAAATCAATGTTTTTAGAATCAAATTTTTTAAATGTTTTTTCCAACAAAATCGGCAGATTCTTATAATGCGCCCTGACAGCCAAGTTCGGCACCACGCCGCCGTAAGGCGCGTGGATTTTTACCTGCGAAGAAACAAAATCAGACAGAATTTTTATTCTGTCACCCTTGATCTCCAGCAACGCGACGCCGGTATCATCGCAAGATGTTTCGATAGAAAGAATTCTCATTTGCTTACCGACTACCGCTTACCGTCTACGGCAAAAAATGAACCTCCGCCCCGTTGAGCGGGGCGGTTTCCTCGGCTTCGCCTTCGGCGGTTCTTTCTATCCGCTTCATCCGCCCCGCAGAATTGCGGGGCGGTTTTCGCGAATAGAAATAAACCGTGGTCCGTGGTCAGTAGTCCATAGTCATTTTATACGCTTATTTGCCTTTTTTCAATCTTTTTGGTAATATAATCCGTGTTATCAGGTGAATTAGAAATTAGGTGAATTAGAAATTTTTTTGTATGGCCCCATCGTCTAGTGGTTAGTCCCCCTGCGGGCGATCACCCGAAGGGTGAGACATCACGCTTTTGACCCTGCGGGTCACCACCCGAAGGGTGGCAATGTGGCAACACAATATGTTTTATGTTTATGTTTTGAAAAGCACAGTGGCAGATTGGAAATATATCGGTTGTTGCAACGATCTAAAACAAAGATTCTTGCAGCATAATAATGGTTGCGTAAAATCAACCAAAGCGCGCAAACCGTACGAATTGATTTATTACGAAGCCTATAATAACAAGGCTATAGCAAGAAAAAGAGAGCTTGAATTAAAAAATAATAATAGCAAGAGAGAAGAATTATACAAAAGATTATTTTGATTTGGCGCCATCGTCTAGCCCGGTCTAGGACTCCACGCTTTCAATGTGGCAACACGGGTTCAAATCCCGTTGGCGCTGCGAACTCTATTCATCATCACGCTTTTGACCCTGCGGGTCACCACCCGAAGGGTGGCAATGTGGCAACACGGGTTCAAATCCCGTTGGCGCTGCGAACTCTATTCATCATCACGCTTTTGACCCTGCGGGTCACCACCCGAAGGGTGGCAATGTGGCAACACGGGTTTCACCATTCGGATGACCACCCAAAGGTGTGGCGATTCCCCTTGGGGCTGCCATTCGCTTTGTCACTCTTTTAATACCGATGATTATTTGAATGCCATAAAGAAAACGCCCGCTGCGATGCCGCAGGGGCGTTGTTTTGTTCAATATTTTTTAGCGGACTTTCAGAGACTTGCCGGGGAAAACAAGATTTTTCGGCTCGATAACAACTTTTTTCTGTTGACCTCGTTTTTCGATACGGCCCGC
Source organism: uncultured Candidatus Saccharibacteria bacterium (assembly GCA_964474765.1). Classification (GTDB taxonomy): domain Bacteria; phylum Patescibacteriota; class Minisyncoccia; order Portnoybacterales. Next base: position 1,188 of record CAYYTW010000016.1, on the reverse strand, counting down.
GTTCCAAGCCCGAATACCACACTCATTTTGAATTATACCCACGGCGGATTCAACGTCTTCCTCTGACAGATAAAGAGCGAAACCGGCGCCCATATTCAAATTACCGTAAACCTCTCTGTCGCTTAAATATCCCCGCTCCTGCATAAAAACAAAAACCGGCTGAAGGTCTGGAACTTTTTCGACGATATAGACGAAGGGTTCGGACGCGCGCATCAACTTCCGCCAGCCATGGCCGGTAATATTGACCGCGTAATGAATCGGAATACCATAATACTGAAGCGCTTCGATCGCTTTGACATAAATTATCGTCGGAGCAAGCAACGCCTCCCCATATAAACTGCCGTCGGAAAGTTGGGCGCCATAACCCATGGGGTGTCGTTCGGCGATTTCCCTGGCCAATGTCAAGCCATTGGCATGGACGCCGGAGCTTTCCAAAAGAACAATCCGGTCGTCGCTACGGATAAAAGTGGGGTCGATTAATTGATCTTTAGGTTGAATAATGCCCACGGCCGAACCGCTGATCCCAGACGCGCCCGGTACGATAATGCCTTTAAGGGTCGCTGTTTCTCCGCCGCCCCACGAAGCTCCGGCTAAATCGCAGGCTTCCTTCCAACCAACAACCAGATCGCAGCATCTTTGCTTATCGACAAACCAATCACCATCAGCTACCGCCAGATGCATGGCAAGAAAAACCGGCAAGGCGCCAAGGGTTATCATGTCGTTAACAATCATTGCAACAGCACATTGAGAAATCCGGTCATAATAAGTTTTACCGGTCAATTTATACACTTCTTTGACCACCAGTTTCAGCTTCCGCATTTCGTCGGCCACTAAATTCTTGGTTCCCAACCCCTCTTCCACGTGAGCCAGATAATGATCAGGAAACTCAATCAAATAAGCGCTTTCGCCGCGGCTGAACGCAACTTCACGCAGGCCGAACCGCCCTAGATTTTTCGCGGTTTTAACGGCCTCCAACTGGCACATCCGCTTAAACGGGTCCATTAAATCGTAGTCAACTCCTACATTCTTATAAGTTAAAGCTTCCTTAGTCATCTCTCCTCCCCATAAAACGATCCCGATATTTTTAAAAGGACTACATTTATCCAATGATAATGCCAGACGAAGATAAAATCAAGCAATTGTATAATGCCACCCTATTCTGGACTCTTGAGGTATTTTAAAATTTGG
>CAYYTW010000015.1:344-23802 GCA_964474765.1 uncultured Candidatus Saccharibacteria bacterium | reverse complement strand
AATTTTAAAATACCTCAAGAGTCCAGAATAGGGTGGCATTATACACGGGGTTGACTTAATTTTTCTTGTATGTTACACCTTGCTTAAGCTCTTTTGAAATTTTTAAAACAATGAACGAAAAGCGGGGGTGAAAAATAGGTCTTGGAAGAATTCAAACTTTCCGTTCAGAGACCACAAAAAACCGGACTGGAATTATTAAACGAGATGTTTGAATTGGCCGCTGGCCACAAAAAAAGCGCCCGCGTAGTCGTCTTGTATAATTACATGCATTGTCCCCACTTGGACTTTTGGCGCATAGGCAGAGATGGGATTGCCGCGGGTTTTATTTCGGTCCCCGTCCATAATTTGGCAGCTATAAAAACCAAAATGTCGCCTGTGGGCGATGATCTGGCGGGATTGGACGAAAGAAAATTTCTCCTGACACGCGAGGAATGCGGCGAGCGGGTCGCCGATTCTTTAGATCCTCGTTTGCTGGTCGGCGATTTCAATCAGCGGATTGAGAATGGCCAAGCCATCGGCGAAGATAAAATTTTGGTGATGCAATGGGGCTTGCGCACCCATCCGTTTATTGATCTCTGTTTTGATGGATTTTTCACCATAGACTCAAATTTTTTGAAAGGATATATTCTTGCAATTGACTTGCAACTGACCTTCGGTTTAGGTGTGAACCAGCTTGGCGCCGAAACAAAATATCTGTTTACCAGTTCACTTACGGAGTTAACTTTTCCTCTTGGCCGTGGATGGCGCGCCAGAGATCATTCTTTTGACCTGGATACGGTTTTCCACAGCTACAAGACATTGAATTGCGAGCTTGAGCCAACGGGCTTGATGAGAGAGCTTTGGGCCGCCGGCCGAGTTAATAACGCGCTTCAGAAGGAGCAAGAGTTATTCGACGAGCTTTTTACTTACTGGAGAGAACTTAATAGAGAGCTGGATAGACTAAATCAGGAATATATCAACAAAAGAAACGGAGGACGGTATTGTGGATAAAAAGCAGAAAGGTATCGAATTTGAATTTCTGGCTGTGATTGATTATGAGAAGTCTCCTGAAGAAGCCGTGGGGGCCGGGAAATACCCTTGGGTGCATCCGGTGCTTGAGGGTTTAGTGAGTGGCGTTATTATGCCGGGAGACGAAGGATTTCTTTCTTTCCGCGATCTGTATCTGAAGTATCTGGAAGATCGGCATCACACCCTCAAAGAAGAGGCGTATAGCGCGACTCGGTCCTGGATAGAAATGCATTGTCTGGGAACTCGGATGCGAAAGATTTCGCTGAAATGCTTTGGTGAAAAATTGAAATCGAAAGAGGTGGGGGCGAGACTGAAAGAGTTGTGTCTCCGCCCGGCTGGCATCGAAGATCATTTGGCAGCAGGCGAATGGACCCTTGAACACGGCTGCAAATTCACGGTTGTTTCTCTTGGGGCAACCTGGCGCCTTTTCGAGCCCGCCGATGCGTACATCAAAGACGGCGAAGTCAAGAACGGGAAATTTGCCAAAATGACCGCGGTTCTAAAACAGGTACCTGACCGCCAGCTTACTTTTATGGATTATGACACCGAGTGGCCGGAAAACGTTTATTTCGCCGCCGTGCCGGATGAAGAGTAAGATTTAAAAACGCAATATCAAAAAATATCGGGGCATGGTTTAGCCATGCCTTTTTTATATTTCGAGAACGGTTCTCGAGAACCGTTCTCGGGGAAGTTAAAGGCATTAAGGTCATTGACTCCGCTAGCAGCCCGGTCAGACTGGGCTGCTAGCGGAGCGAGACAAGGTATTTCAAAAAGTCATAAAGCAATTTAAGCCCCATTGGACTTCGGCTGAGTTTAGTCGAGATTCTTAGCGGTGGGGTATACAAATTTTCTTGACAGAAAAAAATTTTGCTGATAGATTGTAGAAGTAATCATAATTGAGCTTCTGTCAAAGGCTGAAAGATCCTGAAAAGATTTCAGAGCCTGTCTCCCGCAGTACTGCGGGGGAATGACACTGCGGTGTCATTTTTCATTTTAAATCTAGGTTATTTAATTTGTATCGAATATGCCAACCATTCAGCAATTAGTAAGAAAATCAAGAAAGGCGTCAAAGAAAAAACCGAAGGCGCCGGTTCTTGGACAAGGTTTTAATTTGCTTAAAAACAAACCGGCAAGCTATCCCGCCCCATTTAAACGCGGAGTTTGTTTGAAAGTTTATACCGTTACGCCGAAGAAGCCTAATTCAGCCTTGCGTAAGGTGGCTCGCGTCAGGCTGACTAACGGGGTGGAGGTAACCGCTTATATTCCCGGCGAGGGTCATAATTTGCAGGAGCATTCGGTTGTTATGATTCGCGGCGGGAGAGTTAAAGATTTGCCTGGTGTCAGATATCATGTTGTGCGCGGCGTGCTTGACACTATCGGGGTGGAAGGAAGAAAACAGAAAAGAAGCAAATATGGAGCCAAGAGGCCCAAAGCCTAAAAATTCAAATCCCGAAATTCGAAATCCGAAACAATAACCAATTACCAAAATTCAAATATCCAAAACGGTTTTGAATTTTGAAAATTAGAGTTTTGAATTTGTTTCGAATTTGGTGCTTCGAAATTCGAATTTATCGCAAATATGCGTCGAAAACATTCAGTCCAACGTCAAATTCAGCCCGACCCGCGGCATCAGAATACAATGGCGGCAAAATTTATTAACTATTTGATGAGGGGCGGCAAGAAAACAACAGCCAGCAAAGTGCTCTATGGCGCTTTTGATATTCTAACCAAACAAACCAAGGATCCTTTAGAGGTTTTTGATTTGGCCATTAAGAATGTCGCGCCAGCGGTTGAAGTGCGCTCAAAACGTATTGGAGGCGCCAATTATCAGGTGCCGCGAGAAGTTCGGGGTGAAAGAAAAATATCGTTGGCTTTTCGCTGGATTATTTCGGCCGCCAAGAAAAAGAAGGGCAAACCGATGGCAGAAAAGCTGGCGCAAGAATTGCTTGAGGCCAGCCAGAACGCCGGTGACGCCGTTAGGAAAAGAATGGATACCCATCGGATGGCGGAAGCGAATAAAGCCTTTGCCCATTTCCGATGGTAGTAATATAAGAACCCGCTCACCTCGTTCGCAGAACCTTGTTTCCTCGTTCCGCTCGGAAATCGGAAATCAACAGGAAGGCTGATGTCGCGTATTAATGGTATTGCTATTCCGATATAGTTCCGATAAACACCACTCTCAAATCCTAAAGTCTAAATCAGAATTCCGAAAAAATATTCAATCCTCAATAACCAAAAAATGAAAAAAATTTAGATATTGGATATTGGTTATTTTTTCGGTATTCTGGTTTGGTTATTGGTTATTATCTTTGTTTATGCCGCGACAAACTCCAATAGAAAGAATTAGGAATATCGGTATCATCGCCCATATTGATGCCGGCAAGACAACCGTAACCGAGCGGGTGCTTTTTTATACCGGGAAAAAACACAAAATCGGCGAAGTGCACGAAGGTGAGGCTGAGATGGACTGGATGGAGCAGGAAAAGGAGCGCGGTATCACGATTACCGCGGCGGCAACAACCTGTCATTGGCATGACCATCAGATTAATATAATCGATACCCCGGGTCACATTGATTTTACGGTCGAGGTGCAGAGATCTTTACGGGTTTTGGATGGCGCGGTTGTTGTTTTTGACGGGGTGGCTGGCGTTGAGCCGCAATCGGAAACTGTCTGGCATCAGGCTGATAAATTTAAAGTTCCGCGATTCTGTTTTATAAACAAACTTGATCGGATGGGCGCCAGTTTTGAAAAAAGTTTCCAGTCAATTGTCGAGCGGTTGACTCCGCGGGCGGTGGCTATGCAGTTTCCTATCGGCATTGAGGATGGATTTGAGGGCGTAGTTGATCTTTTGAAAATGAAAAAACTCAAATTTGAAGGTGAGAAAGGAGAAAAAGTTGTGGAAGAGGATATTCCGGCAAATCTCAAGGCCAAGGCGGAAGAAATGAGACATCACTTTTTGGAAAAAATCGTTGAGCAGGACGAAGATTTGATGCAAAGCTATCTTGACGGCAAAAAGATCATCCCGGATGATTTAAAGCGGGTTTTGCGCCGGGCGGTGATTGATTCTTCGCTGGTTCCGGTTTTGTGCGGCAGCGCTTTAAAAAATAAAGGCGTTCAGCTTATGCTCGACGCGGTGGTGGATTATCTTCCTTCGCCGGTTGACCTGCCGCCAGTCGAAGGATTTGATGTCAAGGATGAAACAAAACGGTTGGTCCGATACCCCAAAGATGATGAGTTATTTGCGGCCTTGGCTTTCAAGGTTGCCAGCGATCCCTATGTCGGACAACTGACTTTTTTTAGAATTTACTCCGGAATCCTTATTGCCGGATCTTATGTTTTGAACTCTGTTAGCGGGGAAAAAGAAAGAATAGGGCGGATTTTAAGAATGTACGCTAAACACCGGGAAGAGGTTAAGGAGATGTATGCTGGCGAGATTGCGGCTACCGTCGGTCTCAAAAAAACCAGCACCGGCGATACTCTTTGCGATTTGGATCATCCCATTGTCTTGGAAAAAATCAGCTTTCCTGAGCCGGTTATTTCTTTGGCTATTGAACCGAAGACTAAGGCTGACCAGGAAAAAATGGGTCTGGCCCTTAAACGCTTATCCGAAGAGGACCCCACTTTTAAAATCAGGAGCGATTTTGAGACCGGGCAAACCATTATTTCCGGCATGGGCGAATTGCACCTTGAAATTATTGTTGATAGAATGATGCGTGAATTTAAAGTTGAAGCCAACGTTGGGAAACCGCAGGTTGCTTACAAGGAAACAATTAAAGGAATGGCTGAGGCAGAGGGTAAATATATCAGGCAAAGCGGCGGACGCGGTCAGTATGGTCATGTCTGGTTGCGCGTTGAACCAAAAGAACGAGGAGCGGGTTTTGAATTTCTTAATGAAATTAAAGGAGGAGATATTCCGAATGAATTCATTCCGGCCGTGGAAAAAGGAGTGAAAGAGGCCAAAGATAAGGGTGTTTTGGCCGGCTATCCGCTCGTGGATTTGGACGTGGCTTTATACGACGGTTCTTATCATGAGGTTGATTCATCAGAGATTGCTTTTAAGATCGCGGCCTCAACCGCTTTACAAGAAGCGGTCAGGCGTGCTAAATTAGTTTTACTCGAGCCGATTATGAAACTGCAGGTGATTACTCCGGAACAATTTATGGGCGATGTGATCGGTGATCTGAATTCAAAGAGGGGGCGGATTGAAAAAATGGAAGATCGGGGCGAGGGAGTGGCGAGAGTCAAAGTTATTGATGTTCAGGTTCCTCTGGCGGAAATGTTTGGTTACGCGACCGCTCTTCGTTCAATGACTCAAGGCCGGGCCAATTTCACGATGGAATTCGATCATTACGCCGAGGTGCCGAATAATATTACCCAACAGATAGCGGAAGGAAAAAGGCGGTAAAGGGCTTTGTCAGAAATTTGGAGCCGTAGGCGAACAAATTTTGGAAACAAAACCTTTACCCAGCACCTTTTTTGCCTAAAGGCTATCAATTCCCATAGGCCAAGCCGCAAGGCGGCTTCGCCTTAAGACTTCAATAAATGATGGTTTTGGATGGAAAAGGTGCGGGGTGCTCAATTTTGTAGCGAACCAAGCACTCAACATTGAGCCACTACTATTTAATTTGCAAGAGCAACAAATATTTAATCCTTTATTTAATCCTTGTTGAAAATATTTGAGTGCTCGGTTACGACAAAATTGGCATGTTCAACCTAATCAAGCAAATATTCCAAAAAAATAAAAATGCTTATGTTGTGGTTGTCGAAAACGAAAAGCCGGTTTTGGTTATCCAAAGCTTTGAAGAGTATCAGAAATTTTTTGGCGGAAACCTTAAACAGAAAGAGGCTAGTGAATTAGGTGGGATGGTTAATAATCCGGTCAACAAGCCGGCTGATAGTCCGGCTGATGATTTATCCTCCTTCGCCCCGCAAAGCGGGGCTTCGGAGGATTTCGCTCTGAAGAAGGAGGAGAAGATACCCCGCAGCATGCGGGGAGCTTCATTTGATTTTGCCGGAAGCGAAGAGGAATTAGGTGACCTTAATCGTGAAATTATGGATTTGCAGTCTTTGCCGGAGCCGGCGTCGGAGCCGGCGAAGGAAATACACGAGGGCAGTCAGTCGGAAACAGAAGATGTCAGGGTTGAGGATATACCGCTGGTGTAGATTGAATGTCGGGGTTGACCTCGTAGAATCACGGCGAGAATGTTGACTATTAAGTGTTGTGTCAGTAGAGGATAGGGTTGAGTTAAGCAATGTGTGAAATTAATTAATAATACTCGCCGTAGCTCTCAGGGGTTGACGCCGGCACGATTTACATATAGAATAAATATTAAATATTGAATTTATTAATTTGCGAAATTTAATACTAATTTGCACTAAGCCATTTCAGACTAGTGAGAATTGGGATTTGAAATTCGCGTCTTTATACTTATGGCCGAGAAATTCGAACGAACAAAACCACATGTTAATGTGGGAACTATTGGTCATGTTGACCATGGCAAAACGACTTTAACGGCGGCTATTTTGCACGTCTTGAGTCTTCTCAAGGATCAGGGGTATGGCGCTAAAGTAGAAAAGGTTGATCAGATTGATAACGCGCCGGAAGAAAAGGCCAGAGGTATTACAATCGCCACCCATCATTCCGAATATGAAACTCCCAACCGGCATTACGCCCATGTTGACTGTCCGGGTCACGCCGACTACATCAAAAATATGATCACCGGCGCGGCTCAAATGGACGGAGCAGTTTTGGTTGTTTCAGCGCCTGACGGGCCGATGCCCCAGACGCGCGAACACATTCTTTTGGCCTATCAAGTCGGCGTGCCGGCAATAGTTGTTTTTCTTAATAAAACCGATATGGTGGATGATTCGGAACTGATCGATTTGGTCGAACAGGAAATCAGAGAGCTTTTGACTAAATATAATTTTCCCGGTGAAACAATTCCTATTGTTCGCGGCTCGGCCCTCAAGGCTCTCGAAGCCAAATCAGTTGATGATGAAGCTGCTAAGCCGATCCTGGAATTAGTCAAAGCATTAGATGAATCAATTCCGGAACCGATTCGGGAAGTTGACAAACCGTTTTTAATGGCTATTGAAGACGTGTTTTCTATCGAGGGTCGTGGCACTGTGGCGACCGGCAGAATTGAAAGAGGTGTTATTAAGTTAAATGAAGAAGTAGAGATTGTCGGTTTGAGACCAACGCAAAAAACAGTTGTCACCGGCATTGAAATGTTCAATAAATCTTTGGATGAAGGGCGTTGCGGCGATAATGCCGGAATTCTTTTGCGAGGCTTGAAGCGCGAAGACGTGGAACGCGGACAGGTGCTTGCCAAATTGGGTTCTGTTACCCCTCATACGGAATTTGAGGGTGAGATTTATATTTTGACTAAAGAAGAGGGCGGACGGCACACCCCGTTTTTTAACGGATACAAGCCGCAGTTTTATATCAGAACAACCGATGTTACCGGCGAGATTACCTTACCCGAAGGGACCGAAATGGTTATGCCTGGCGACACGGTCAGCGTCAAAATTAAGCTGCTTGCTCCGGTAGCCCTGGAAGAAAAACAGAGATTTGCTTTGCGTGAAGGCGGCAGGACAGTTGGCGCCGGCGCGGTAACAAAGATAATCAGCTAAACAATTAATTAACAGTTCTTTTAAGATGTCTACAGCAGTAAAGAAAAAGAAAGAAAAAGCAAAAGAAAAGGAAGGGGTTAAGACTCGAATCAGGATAAAAATCCGGGCCTATGACCATAAAGTAATTGACCAATCCGCCCGTCAGATTATTGAGGCGGCGCAGCGTTATGGTTCGGAGGTTCATGGACCAATTCCTCTGCCGACTGAAATAAGGAAATATACGATTAATCGCGCAACCTTTGTCCATAAGGATTCGCGCGAACAGTTTGAAATGAGAATTCATAAACGGCTGATTGATATTTTCGATCCCGGCCCGAAGGTGACTGACGCCTTGATGAATTTGAGTTTGCCAGCCGGAGTTGATATTGAGATTAAAATGTAAAGGGCTTTGTCTGGATTTCCGAGCCATAGGCGAGGGAAATTCAGTGACAAAACCTTTACCGAGCACTTATTCCGTCGATAATTTGTGGTTTTTCGGGTGTTGGGGCGAAGCCGCTTCGCTTTCGCGCGAGGATACAAGAAAAATTATCGCTGGAATATGTGCTCGGTGCTGAATTTTGTAGCGAACCAAGCACTCAACATTGAGCCACTCTAGTATGAAGTTTAATTTACAAGAGCAACAAATATCTAAGTAATCCTTGTTAAAAATATTTGAGTGCTCGGTTACGACAAAATTCGCGTTCAAAGTGTTCCCGGAATTTCTAAGTATGAATGAGGGGACAACTGAATAGCCGAGAGAGACACATTTTTTCTTCGATGAAGAGAAACCGAGATGTCTATGTGGCTATCTCGGTTTTTAAGTTCAGATAATTTTTTCCAGAATTTATACGACAGCAATGGCAAAATTCATATTAGCCAAAAAAATAGGAATGACCCAGATCTTTGACGAAACTGGTAACGTAATTCAAGTTACGCTTGTTGAGGCCGGCCCGTGCTATGCGGCCCAGAAAAAGGCAAAAGAAAAAGACGGCTACGAGGCGGTGCAGGTGGGATTTTGGGAGACGAAAAGGCTCAATAAGCCACAAAAGGGGCATTTGAGCAAAGTTAAAAATCTGAAATATTTGCGAGAGTTTAAAACGGATGATAAGTACGAAATTGGGCAAGAAATTAAGGTCGATATTTTTCAGGCAGGCGAAACCGTGAAAGTCAGCGGAATATCTAAAGGAAAGGGTTTCGCCGGGGTGGTAAAGCGTCACAGGTTTCGAGGCGCGCCGGCCAGCCATGGCACTAAGCATGCTCTTCGCCAGCCGGGTTCGATCGGATCTTCGTTTCCGGAGAGAGTTCGGCGGGGCTTAAAGATGGCTGGTAGGATGGGAAGCGAGCGGACCACGGTAAAAAACCTGAAAATTGCCGCTGTGGACGCGGAGAATAATTTATTGGCGATTAAGGGAGCGATCCCGGGCGCCAAAGGCGCCTTATTGGAAATTTCGGGGTGAATTTATCGTTCTTACAAAAGCAGGAATCCAAAAACAATAGTTCTTTCAAACCACGGATTTCCGTTTTTGCGGGAATGATAACGGTTAGTTTGATAAACGTTGAATATTATGCCCGGTAGTAGTCCCGCACCCTTTTTAATTAAATTATTACTGGGCAGAAGTTTTAAATATTTCTAATAAGATAAAAATGAGCGTTGTCCCGCGTCTTATAAATAAAGGTGTGGGATCACTACCGGGTATGCCTGAAGTTAAAAAAACAAAATCTGCTCGAGGCGGAAAAAAAACATCCACAAAGACTAAGACGGTATCCATAAAAGCGGAACAAGAATCGGTTGACTCGATGGAAAAAGGCTTGCGATACGGCGTTTACGATCAGGATGGACAAGAGGTCGGAAAGATGCAGTTGCCTGTTGGGATTTTCGGAGTGAAAAGAAGTAAAAGCTTGATTCATCAGGCGGCGGTGGCACAAATGGCAAACGCAAGGCAGGTTTTGGCGCACGCTAAAGACAGGTCCGAAGTGCGCGGCGGCGGTAAGAAACCGTGGAGACAAAAGGGAACAGGAAGGGCGAGGCACGGCTCAATCCGGTCGCCCTTGTGGCGCGGGGGCGGCGCGACATTTGGACCGACTAAAGAAAGGAATTTTTCTAAGAAAATCAATAAAAAGATGAGAAGAAAGGCGCTGTTGGCGGTTTTGTCCGGAAAAGTCAGGGATAATGAGTTGATTGTTTTGGAGAAATTGCAGATATCATCGCCGAAGACAAAAGAGATGATGAAGGTTATTGGCGGCTTGACTAAAATTAAAGGAGATATTAAAAAGGGAGCATTGATTGTCTTGGCGGAGAAAGATGACAATATCATCAGAGCGGCAAAAAATATTTCTAAATTTGAAACAATCGGCATCGGCAATTTGAATGTGGTCGATCTTTTGAAGAGAAAATATTTGATAATGACCAGAGAAGGCATTGACGAATTAAAAACTAAAAGCGAGAAAGGACCTGCCAGACATCGCCTTGACGAAGTCATGGCAGGCGGGAAAACGACAAGGTAAAATTGACAATTGTAAATTGTCATCCTGAGTCCTTCAATTCTTCAGGATAAACTCTGCGAAGGATCTCGTGGACAAAACGCAAGATCCTTCAGCGCTTCGCGTTTCAGAATGACATCGTAGATGTCACCTTTTACTTTGAGCGATAGTGAACGTGGCTATTTTAGACATTTTCTCCACCAGAGGCGGATTCGCCTTCGGCGGAAAAAAAAGAGCGATTGATAACAAAAAAAAGCCGACCAAAAAGCCGGTTAAGAAAACGATTGAAAAAAAAGAGGGGTCGGTTAAACATATTGAGGTGGCAGAAACTTGGGAAGCGAGGCCAAGTGAGGCAGTGTTCAAAGAGTCGGAGAACAAAAAACTTTTAAAAAAGGAATTCAGCCACGCTGCCTGCAGGTTTTTGAAATCGCCGCACATCACCGAGAAAGCGGTTGGTTTAGGAGCGCAGAATAAATACGTTTTTAAGGTAAGTCCGGACGCTAACGGCGCGGAGGCGAAAAAAGCGATTCAGGAATTGTATGGCGTGAGGGTCGAAAATGTGAACATAATTAAAATTCCCCGCAAAAAAAGAAGGGTTGGTAGAAACGAATGGTTCAAGCCGGGCTATAAAAAGATTATTGTGACCCTGCGCGAAGGAGACAAGATAGAGACAGGCGTGTGAAAATAGAAGCCAATCAACGCCAAGAAAATGTGCCAAAGAACGCCGCGAAGTGTTTGGCGTACGTCGATTGGCGGACAGGTTGGCGTACATAGATTAGCTTCTACAAACAATGCCAATTAAATCATACAAACCAACAACACCCGGCCGCAGGGGGATGATGGGCATAGATTATCGGTCGTTAACGAAGAAGAAGCCGGAGAAAAGGTTAACAAAGAGCTTTCTTCGCAAGGTGGGCAGGAGCAAAGGAATGATCACGGTCAGGCATAAGGGCGGCGGCCACAAGAGAAAATACCGCTTAGTCGATTTTAAATGCGACAAATTTGACATTCCCGCCAAAGTGGCGGCTATCGAATATGACCCTAATCGGACATGTTTTATCGCTCTTTTGAATTATGCGGACGGAGAAAAGCGGTATGTTTTAGCTCCGGAAGGCTTAAGGGTTGGAGAAGAAATTTTATCGGCCGAAAAAACCTCTTTAGTGGTTGGAAACCGTCTGCAATTGAAATATCTTCCATCCGGGACGCAGGTGCATAATATCGAATTGCAGCCGGGTCGGGGTGGAAAAATAGTGCGGGCGGCTGGTTCATCCGCTATGGTTATGGCGAATGAGTCGGATTATACTCATCTGAAATTTCCATCCGGCGAAGTCAGAAAAATCAGGGATGTCTGTCGCGCGTCCATTGGTCAGTTAAGCAATATTGGGCAGGGAACAATGGTTATCGGCAAGGCCGGGAGAAATCGCTGGCTGGGAATTAGGCCGACGGTTCGCGGCTCCGCCATGAATCCTTGCGATCATCCGCACGGGGGTGGCGAAGGAAGGGCGGGTATCGGTTTGCGCCGGGGACCGAAGACGCCTTGGGGAAAACAGGCGTTGGGAGTGAAGACGAGGAGAAAAAAGAAATGGTCAAATAAATTCATCGTGAAGAGAAGGAAGTAAAGGGCTTTGTCCCCGCGTAGCGGGGTAACAAAATCAGAGCACACAAAATATAATTTTGTGTGCTCGACCGAGCATTAAAAATTTTAATGCTCTGGTCTTTACCGAGCACATAAATCAATTTTTAAAGAAGATTAAGGCAATGCGGGCAAACAGCAAGAAGATTAAAGGAAAGATTGAAGAATAGTATGAAAAATTGATTTATGTGCTCGGTGCTCAATTTTGCGGCCAATCGAGTCTCGCCTTGCGACGCTCGCTCGGCTCGCTCTCTTGGGCAAAATTGGCATGTCGAGAAGTCTTAAGAAAGGTCCCTATGTGGACGAAAAATTGTTTAAAAAGATAAAAAAGATGAAGCCGGGCGACAAAACGATTATCAAAACCTGGTCGCGGGCTTGTGTTATTACGCCGGAAATGGTTAATTTTACCTTCGGGGTTCATAACGGCAAAGAACATATACCGGTTTTCGTCACCGAAGATATGGTTGGACATCGGCTGGGGGAGTTTTCCGCCACCCGTAAATTTGTCAGGCATGGCGGAAGGATGCAAAGAGAGCTGGAAAAAGGCAAATAAAATAGAAGCCAATCAACGCAAAGAATTGCGCCAAAAAACGCCACGAAGCGTTTGGTGTAAATTGTGGCGGATATGGTTGGCGTACATAGATTAGCTTCTACAAGCATGGAAGTTAAGGCAAGTTTAAAAAATCTAAGAATGTCGCCGCGCAAAGTCAGATTAGTTACCGGTTTGATTAAGGGGATGGATGTCGTTGAGGCAAGGACGCAATTGCGATTTTTAAACAAAAAGGCGAGTGGTCCAATCGCCAAACTTTTAGATTCGGCTATTGCCAACGCTAAAAATAATTTTAATATAGGAGAAAATATAGGAGAAGAAGAAAAACGTAATCTTTATATCGCCAGCATCTTGGTTAATCAGGGAAACATTTTGAAAAGGTGGATGCCCAGAGCGTTTGGCCGCACGGCGCCGATTATGAAAAGAACGAGCCATATAGTTTTGGTTTTAAGAGAAAAAATTCCCGGCGCAAGGAGGCCGGCTTCAAAATCCGCCAGCAAAAAAGACCGTGAAAACGAATTGGCGAGATCGGCGGCGGGCGCGCCCGTTAAAAAAGAAACAGAAGATGGTTTTCTCGGGCCAGAAAAATTATTGCCGGTTAAAGAAAAAAAAGAGAAAAGAACGTACGACAGCTCGTCAATTAGTAAGAAAAGGTTTTTCAGCCGCCAGACATTCGGCAATATTAAAAAAACATTCAGACGAAAAAGCGTGTGAAAATAGAGGCCAACTAACGCCAAGGAATTGCGCCAAAAAAACGCCACGAAGCGTTTAGCGTAATAGATTGGCGGGTATGGTTGGCGTAAATTAGCTTCTACAAAAATGGGACAAAAAGTTCATCCAACAGCTTTCCGAATCGGTCTGGTTATTGATTGGAAATCGCGTTGGTTTAACAAAAAAAAATATAAAGAATATTTGCGAGAAGACTCTGCTATCCGAAATTTTATATTGACGCAGCTGGTAAAAATGGGCATTGAAGGGGTGGAAATAGAAAGGTCGCTTAATATTATCAAGGTGATTATTTATACCTCAAGGCCGGGATTGATAATTGGGCGAGGCGGAGGAGGAATTGAACAGTTGCGCAGTCGTCTTCAAAAATTTGTCAACAAGCCCGGGTACAAAACGGCCGAAAGGCGTGAATTGCGCCTAGAAGTTTCTGAAGTTAAACAGCCGGAAAGCCATGCTTTTTTGGCGGCGCAATCGGTAGTTGAACAAATCGAAAAACGCGTTTCCTATCGGCGGGTCTTGAAACAATCTTTAGAAAGGATTATGCAGAGTAAGGATGTCCAGGGCGCTAAAATAATGATTAAGGGGCGTTTGGATGGCGCGGAAATCGCGCGAAAAGAATGGTTGGCCAGGGGGAAAATGCCCCTGCAGACTTTGCGTGCCGATGTGGATTATGCCGCCGTAACTGCTTATACCACCTACGGAACGGTTGGGGTAAAAGTCTGGATATATAAAGGGGAAATTTTCGGCTCATGAAACATGTAACAGGGGAAGTAAAATTAAATTCGAGGCACGCATAGAATTGTTACATGTTATATGCTTTATGTTATATGACGTATGCTTCAGCCTAAAAAAACGAAACATAGAAAATGCCAAAAAGGCCGCAAAAGATTTAGCGGTAAAGCATCTAGGGGAACCGAAGTTTCTTTCGGTAGTTTCGGTTTAATGGCAATGGAGGCGCGTTGGGTTACCGATCGTCAAATTGAAGCTACCAGGCGGGTTTTAAGCCGATTCACGCAAAAAGGGGGAAAGGTCTGGATTAGAATTTTTCCCGACAAACCGATTACTAGTAAGGGGCAGGAGGTTCCGATGGGTGGCGGCAAGGGTAGTGTTGATCATTACGCGGCACCCGTTAAGCCCGGCCGAATATTATTTGAGATAGATGGTATTTCTGAATCTGTCGCCGCGGAGGCGATACGGCAGGCCGGAAACAAGTTGCCGATTAAAACGAAATTTGTTAAACGTTAATAGAAGCCAGCGGGCGCCAAAAATTCATCGCCAAAAAACGCCAAGAAGCGTTTGGCGTACATAGATTGGCGGATATGGTTGGCGTACATAGATTAGCTTCTACAAAAATGAAAATTAAAGAGCTTAGAGAAAAATCCGAAAAAGAATTGCAAACGATGTTGGAAGAAAACCGTGAAAAATTACGGCAGATAAAGTTTGAATTTGCCTCAAAGCAACCAAAGAACCCAAAGATAATCAGTCAGCTCAAAAAAGATATTGCCAGGATTTTAACTTTATTAAATTATAGGACATAATGCAATAGGACATAATGCAAATAGTGCGAATGGTATGCGAATGATGCGAATTGCGAATACGATATTTGCGATTTGTAGATTAGCATCAGATTTGTAGATTTGCATTATATATTATATATTATGGCGCAGAACACAACAGATAAAAAAGGACGGGTTATACGGGGAGTGGTGGTGTCTGATAAGATGGACAAAACTGTAGTGGTGGCCGCGACGCGTTTGAAGGAACACCCGAAATATCGAAAAAGGTACAAGCTGACCAAAAGATATAAAGCCCACGATGAGAAAAACGAATTTAAGGTCGGTGATAAAGTTTTAATACAGGAAATCAGGCCGATGAGTAAAGAGAAGCGATGGATTGTGAAGGGTTTGGTCGAAAAATCCGAGTCTATGGAGGAGTCTATCTAAGCCGAGTAGAGGAAGTTTTGTAAAAAAGTAGAAGCCAGTCAACGCCAAGAAGCGTTTGGCGTAGATTGGCGGACATGGTTGGCGTACATAGATTAGCTTCTATAAACATGATTCAGCCGCAAACACAATTGAGAGTTGCTGATAATACTGGGGCTAAGATAGTCCAGTGTTTTAAGGTTTTGGGCGGCAGTAAGCGGCGATATGCTCGAATCGGTGATATTATCGTAGCGTCTGTTAAAGAGGCGGAACCGCGAAAAGCGGTTAAAAAAGGAGATGTGGTTAAGGCAGTTATTGTCAGACAAAAAAAACATTTCAGGAGAAGCGACGGATCGTATATCAGTTTTGATGATAACGCCGTGGTTATTTTGGATGGCATCGATCCTAAAGGCGGGCGCATTTTTGGGCCGGTAGCCCGGGAATTGAAGGAAAGGGGGTTTGATAAGATTGTTTCAATGGCGTCGGAAGTGCTATAGAAATCACATAACACAAAACATATAACATATAACAATATTCGTATAAGGCGTCCAGCTCTAAAATTGTTACATGTTACATGTTACATGTTACATGAAAGTAAAAAAGGGTGACACAGTCTTAATAATAACCGGTAAAGATAAAGGCAAGAAAGGGAAGGTTTTGACGTCTTTGCCCCAGGAAAGAAAATTGATTGTTGAGGGTTTGAATATTGTTAAGAAACATAGGCGTCCAAGACGGTCCGGCGAAAAGGGGCAAGTCGTTGAAGCGCCAAAGCCGTTGGACATCTCGAACGTTAAGCTGATTTGTTCACGTTGCGGACAGGCGGCGCGTGTTGGATATAAAATTACCGGGGCAGAAAAATTCAGGGTTTGCAAGAAATGCCAATCAGAGATTTAAAATAGAAGCCAATCAACGCTAAGGAATCACGCCAAAAAACGCCACGAAGCGTTTGGCGCACATAGATTAGCGGATATGGTTGGCGCAAATTAGCTTCTACAACATGTCTTTGCAAGAAAAATACCAAAAACAAGTGATTCCGGCCATGAAGAAGAATTTTGGCTGCAAAAACGATTTGGCAGCGCCTAAAATTGTTAAGGTGGTGATTAATGTTGGCATAGGAAAGTTTCGGGAGAATGATAAGGCAGTAGAAGACATTCAGAGATCTTTGGCGTCGATAACCGGACAGCAGCCGGTTTTTACTCTAGCCAAACAATCGATCGCCAATTTTAAAACACGAAAGGGTATGAAGGTGGGGATGAAAGTGACATTGCGCGGGAAAAGAATGTATGATTTTCTAGAGCGTTTAATCGGTTTTGCTTTGCCGCGTAGCCGCGATTTTCGCGGTTTGAACGCAAAAATTATTGACTTGAAAGGTAATTTGGCAATAGGTGTGAAAGAACATATCATTTTCCCCGAAATTTCTCACGAAGAAGTCAAAACGATTTTCGGTTTGGAGGTTTGTATCGCAACTAACGCCAAGAATCGCGAAGAGGGTTTGGAATTATTCAGATTGATGGGGTTCCCTATCAAAAGATAGAAGCCAATCAACGCTAAGGAATCACGCCAAAAAACGCCACGAAGCGTTTGGCGCAGATTGGCGGACGTGGTTGGCGTACATAGATTAGCTTCTACATCACATGGCGACAAAAGCGCAAATAGCAAAATCAAAGAAGAAGGCTAAATTTTCAACGCGGGTAGTTCGACGGTGTTTTCGGTGTGGTCGGAAGAGAGCCTACCTTAGAGATTTTGATTTATGCAGAATTTGTTTTCGGGAATTAGCCAGTCAAGGATTGCTTCCCGGGGTGAAAAAAAGCAGTTGGTAAATAAATAGAAGTCAATCAACGCCAAGGAATTACGCCAAAAAAACGCTACCAAGCGTTTGGCGTACATAGATTGGCGGATATGGTTGGCGTACATAGATTAGCTTCTACAAATCATGACCGATCCTATCGCAGACATGTTAATAAGAATTAAAAATGCTCAAGCTGTCGGACGCCAGACAGTAAAGATTCCTTTTTCGGGACTAAAATTATCTTTGGCGCAGATTCTAGAGAAGGCGGGATTTGTCGGTAAGGTAGAAAAAAGAGGGAAAGACATCCAGAAGTATATTAAAATAGATTTAAAATACAAGGAAGGTCGGTCGAATATCGGGGGAGTGCGGAGAATGAGTAGACCGGGACAGCGTTTGTATGTGACTAAAAATGAGATTCGTCCGGTTAAACAGGGATATGGTTTGGCCATTATTTCTACTTCAAAAGGACTGATGACCAATAAAGAGGCCAGGAAGATTGGCGTAGGGGGCGAGTTGATGTGCGAGATCTGGTAGGAAATAGAGGCCAACCAACGCCAAGGAATTGCGCCAAAAAACGCCAAGAAGCGTTTGGCGCACGTCGATTGGCGGATATGGTTGGCGTAAATCAGTTTCTATAAACCATGAGTAAAATAGGCAAACAACCAATTGATATTCCATCGGGAATCGAAGTTAAGCTGGTTGGTCGCACGATAGTCGTTAGAGGACCGAAGGGTGAATTGACGCGCGACATTTCTGACGGCGTCAGTGTTGAAATCGGGAGCAATCAGATAGTTGTTTCTCCTTCGGGGAAGATGAAAAATGCGAATGCTTTGTGGGGGTTAGCGCGAGCATTGATTTTTAACATGGTGGAAGGCGTGACAGAAGGATTCAGGAAGACGCTGGAGATCGAAGGTGTCGGTTACAAGGCTCTTCTTCGGGGGAATAAATTAGTTTTAAGTTTAGGTTTTTCTCACCCGGTTGAATTTGAGACGCCAAAAGGTATTGAGTTGAAAGTCGAAAAAAACGTTATCAGCGTCTTGGGAATTGACAAAGAGTTGGTTGGTCAAGTCGCGGCGAATATAAGAGCTTTTAAAAAACCGGAGCCGTATAAGGGTAAGGGCATAAGGTATCAAGGAGAGGTTGTGAGAAGAAAGGCGGGCAAAAAGGTGGTCGGCACGGCGTAAAAATAGAAGCCAATCAACGCTAAGGAATCACGCCAAAAAACGCCACGAAGCGTTTGGCGCACATAGATTAGCGGATATGGTTGGCGTAAATCAGCTTCTATAAATAATGAATAAAAAAGAACAAAGAAAAAGGCGTCACGCGAGAATACGCGCCAAGGTAAAAGGGACAGCGTGGCGCCCAAGACTTTCAGTTTTTAGGAGCAATGCTCATATCTATGCTCAAATGATTAACGATCAGAATGGTCGGGTGTTGTTTAGTTTGGGCGATCCAAGTTTAAAAGCGAGCAAATCATTAAAAAAAGTTGAGCTGGCGCGCGAGGTGGGCAAGAAGCTGGCAAAACAGGCCGCGGACAAAAAAATTTATCGCGCCGTTTTCGATCGAGGCGGTTACAAATACCATGGCCGGGTTAAGGCGTTGGCTGATGGCGCGCGGGAAGGCGGTTTGAAGGTTTAAAAGAGCATTCGCGAATATACGAATTGACGCAATATACTAATACGAATTAGTTGTTAAATTTAACATTCGTATATTATTTTGAATTCGTATATTGGTGATTACCCCAAAATGAATCACTTTAGAGGAAAAAGAGGAGACCAACCAAAAGAGAAACCAGAGTACGAACAAAAGCTTTTAGGCGTTGATCGGGTTACCAGAGTGGTTGCCGGCGGCCGCAGATTTCGATTCCGAGCGGTTGTCGTTTTGGGAAATAGGAGCGGTCGGGTGGGTGTTGGAGTCGCCAAAGGACAAGATGTAAGTACTGCCGTTGAGAAAGCCGTTCTTCGGGCCAAAAAGAATATCGCCTCGATAGTGATGAAAAACGAGACAATTCCGTATGAGGTCGAGGCGAAGTTCGGGTCGGTCAAGGTATTACTCAAGCCGGCCGCGGTTGGTCGAGGAATAGTTGCCGGAGGCGCTGTCCGAACCATTTGTGATTTGGCTGGTATTAAAAATATTTCGGCAAAGATCCTAACCCGATCGAAGAATAAACTGAATATCGCCAAGGCGACAATCAAGGCATTGCAGCAATTGAAAGCGTAGAAGCCAATTGGATGCCAACGAAAAAACGCTAAAAAACGCCATTTGGCGTAGGGTGGCGTGAAAGTTGGCGAAAATTAGCTTTTATAACATGCAGTTACATCAAATATTACAAACAACCAAGCGAAAAAGCCGGAAGCGCGTAGGTCGCGGCGGGAAGCGCGGCACCTATTCTGGCAAAGGCATGAAGGGTCAAAAATCACGATCCGGAGCTAAAATTAGGCCGGCTTGGCGCGACTTTGTCAAAAAATTGCCAAAGCAACGGGGATTTAAATTTAAGCCGATAAACGCGAAGCCGGTGATAATTAATATCGTTGACATTGAAAAAAACTTTCGTGACGGCGATCGTATTAGTCCCCAAGATTTGTTGAGCAAGGGTTTGATTGTCAAACAAAATGGCAGAATTCCTCGTGTGAAGATATTGGGCAAGGGAGAAATAGAGAAAAAAGTCACGATTAAAGACTGTTTTGTTTCCGCAAGCGCGAAAGAAAAAATAGAGAAAGCAGGCGGCAATATCATGTAACACGTAACACAACAACATGTAACAAAAAAGACAAAATTGTTACATGTTACATGTTACATATTTTGTGGGGTTATGTGGTATCAGAAAATTCTACAAATTTTTAAAATCAGAGAATTGCGTAACAAGATTTTATTTGTCCTGGGAATTTTGGTTGTTTTCAGGATTGCCGCTAATATTCCCGTGTCAGGCATCGATGCCGATAAGTTAAGAGGTTTTTTCGAGGGTAATCAGCTATTCGGTCTTTTGAACATTTTTACCGGTGGCGCCTTAAGCCATTTATCGATTGCCATGGTGGGTCTAAGCCCCTACATCACCGCCATCATCATTATGCAATTATTAACTATGATTTTCCCGTCTCTGGAGGCGATGTATAAAGAAGAAGGTGAAGCGGGCCGTCAGAAATTCAATCAATATAGCAGGCTTCTCACGGTGCCCCTCGGGGTTTTGCAGGCCTACGGTATGATTACTCTTTTAAAGAGTCAGAATATTATTGGTTATTTGTCGCCGTTTTCATTGGTGGCTGACCTCGTCATTATCACTGCCGGCGCTATTTTATTGATGTGGCTGGGCGAACTTATTTCTGAAAAAGGTATTGGTAATGGTATTTCGCTTTTGATTTTCGCCGGTATTGTTGCCGATTTTCCCAGTTCACTCCGTCAAACATTGGTAACCTGGGACCCGTCTCAAATCCCGGCTTATGTGGGATTTTTAATAATCGCCTTGGTGGTGATTACGGGCATTGTGATCATAACCGAAGGTCGGCGCAATATCCCGGTTTCTTACGCCAAACGAGTGCGAGGCAATCGGATGTATGGCGGAGCCTCCACTTATTTGCCGCTGAACGTTAATCCGGCCGGCGTGATACCGATTATTTTTGCTCTTTCTATTATGCTTTTTCCCGGCATGATCGGCAGTTTTTTTGCCAACGCCGACAATCATTGGGTGGCTGCCGTGGCTAAGTCTTTGAAAAATCTTTTTCAGCAAACCGGCTTTTGGTATGGATTTATCTATTTTATTTTAGTTTTTCTTTTCACCTTTTTTTACACGGCTGTAACTTTTGATCCGAAAAGCGTTGCTTCCAATTTGCAGAAAATGGGTGGTTTTGTTCCTGGTATTAGACCGGGTAAGACAACGGCGGATTTTTTGAATTATATTTTGAACAGAGTTTTACTTATTGGCGCAATTTTTTTGGGAATTATTGCGGTTATGCCCTATATCGTAAAATCGGCCACCGGAATTGCTTCTTTTACGGTCGGCGGCACCGGCATTTTAATCGTCGTTTCAGTGGTTTTGGAAACCGTTCGTCAAGTCGAATCGCAATTGGTAATGAGGGAGTACGAGGGGTTTTAAGTGCTTTGCCCAAAATTCAAAGCCGCAGGCGCGCGAATTTTGAAGACAAAACCTTAACCCCGTACCTTTCCCACCTTAAAACTATCGAATTCCACGGATAGAGCCGCAAGGCGGCTTCGGCCAGCTAAGCTGGCCTTCGCCTCAAGGCTTTTAATAAATGATAGTCTTAAGTCGGGAAAGGTGCGGGGTATTTTTTCAGCGATATGTCAGAAAATAAGGCAACAAAGCAAATAATCATTCTCCTTGGTCCACCCGGTTCCGGCAAGGGAACGCAGGCTACGCTTTTGGCCGAGAAGCTGGATTTATATTATTTTGAAACCAGCAATATTATTGAAACGGCCATCCGTAATCATCGAGCTGACGAATATGTCGAGGTTGATGGCCAAAAGTATTCTTTCGGCCACGAGAAAGAGCTTTGGGAGAAAGGTATTTTATGCAGCCCGCCTTTTGTTGTTTTTTTGGTTGAGGAAAAAATCAATGAGCTTTTTCAATCTGACAAAGGAATAATTTTTGCCGGTTCGCCGCGAACTATGCACGAGGGCGAAAAAATCGTTCCTCAAATCGAGGCGCTGTACGGCAAAGAAAATATTAAAGTTATTTTGTTGGAGTTGTCGCCCGAACAAACTGTTTTTAGAAATAGTAATCGTAAGATTTGTGAATTGATGAGGCATCCGGTTTTGTATGCGGAGGAGACAAAAAATCTCGAACACTGTCCGCTCGACGGTTCAAAATTATTAAAAAGGGCGGGTTTGGACGATGCCGAAACCATTAAAATCCGTATTGGGGAATACGAAGAGCGAACTTTTCCCTTGGTTGAGTTTTTCAAAAAAGCCGGTCTGGTTGTTAAGAGGGTTAATGGAGAACAGAGCGTGGAAGCGGTTTATAAGGATATATTAAAAGCGTTATAACAAATAGAATTTGATATATCGTACGGCGTACCGTGCGCTATAAATTCGAATATCGAAATTCGAAATTCGAAATAAATTCCGATTTTCTAATGCTCAAATTTTCAAAACTGTTTTGAACATTATAATTTTGGTAATTCGATATTGTTTCGGATTTCGTGCTTCGGATTTCGAATTTGATGATTTCTATCAAAACTCCGCAGGAAATCGAAATAATGCGAGAGGGTGGGAAGCTCCTGGCTAAAATTTTAGATGAAATCGCTCAAGCGGTCCGGTCCGGCATAACTACTAATGAATTAGACGAGCTCGCGCAGGAGCTCATCTTTGCTAATGGGGCGAAGCCGGCCTTTCTGGGGCACGATGGTTTCCCGGCGGCCCTATGCGCTTCGGTCAACGAGGTTGTCGTCCACGCTATTCCGTCGGGCGATCTCTTAAAAAGCGGCGATATCGTTGGCCTTGATTTGGGCATTGTCTATCCTTACAAGGATTGCGCCGGTTGTTTTATGGTCGGCGGTTGCTCTTCAAAACCAACAACAAAAGGTCTTTATACCGATATGGCAATCACCGTGCCTGTTGGTCGGGCAGATAAAAAAGCTCTAAAATTAATTTCGGCCGCTCAAACCGCGCTGGAAATTGGCATGGACGAGGTTAAGCCGGGCAATTATATCGGTGACATTGGTTTTGCGATTCAAAAATATGTTAAATCAGAGGGTTTTTCAGTCATCCGCAATTTAGTTGGCCACGGCGTCGGCCATAAACTTCACGAAGATCCCCAGATTCCTAATTATGGAAAACGTGGTGCCGGAGCGGAGTTAAAACCTGGTATGACTTTGGCGATTGAGCCGATGATTGCCGCCAGTGGTCACGAATTGGTTCAGTCTAAAGACGGCCACGGTTATGAGACCAAAGATAAATCTCTAACAGCTCATTTCGAGCATACGGTTGTAGTGACAGAGAAAGGGTGCGAGGTATTGACAAAAATGTAAATAGGTTGTAAGATTACAAAAGAGTATTAGCTCTTTTTTAATTTCATTTAAGGCGGGGTATAAAAAATAATGTTTAATTGGGCGTTGATGGTAGCTGCTTCGTTTTGTCCATTAACACAACAGGTGGGCACACAACAAAGTTCAAAAGATTTAACCGATTTGGGTTTTGTATTCATGGCTCTAGGAGCTTTGTCCGCATGGGTATTAGGCTTTATTTACTTAGGGATCTGCTACTTGTTAGGCAAAAAAGAAGAAGACGATTTTGTCGGGTGGTTAATGCTTTGCGCGCCTATTGTCGGGGCCATGGTCGGATTGTCGGTTCGATATGCATTATTTCCGTCTATGTAATAAGAAGGGGCGCAGAATAAGTTTTTCTCGCCAGTAATTTTGTTTTTCCCGTCCGGATTTTCCGGGCGGGTTTTTTGTTCGTGAGAACATGTCGCGTGTCCGTGTTAGTTGACGATTTTCGGTGCGTATTGGTATAATGAAGGTGGAGATAATAGTACCAATGTTTATGGCGCAAGATGATATTAAGAAAATTTTACGCGAATATACGGACGAAACTAAACGGCATTTTGATATCGTTAGCGAAAGCGTGAAGGATGAAATTAAGATTATTGCTGAACAGGTGGCCGCTAATACGGAAAAATTAGAGGAACATGATCAGCGATTTGACGCAATCGACCAGCGATTCGATGGAGTTGACCAGCGATTCGATGGAGTTGACCAGCGATTCGATGGAGTTGACCAGCGATTCG
>CAYYTW010000015.1:0-244 GCA_964474765.1 uncultured Candidatus Saccharibacteria bacterium | reverse complement strand
ACAAGATTGAAGATACGTTAGAAGTGATAAAGGGCGATCTATCTCTTGTTAAAAACGAACTCACGCAAAAAGTTTCGCGTGACGAGTTTATTGTTTTGGAAAAGAGATTGAGTTTATTGGAGGCAAGAATAAGGCAGGCGGGGTAGATAAAAGTATTATCGCAAACTAGAATCCCGTCCGGAAATTCGGGATGCATAATGCCAGATACATTCTGGACTCCTTGAGACCATAATCTCATGGCGTT
>CAYYTW010000014.1:16584-23831 GCA_964474765.1 uncultured Candidatus Saccharibacteria bacterium | reverse complement strand
GGCTTCGCCAATTATATTATACCCGAGTGGTGCACTTCAAAGGTAAATTTACGAGATTTGTGATTAAATCTGTGAAGAACTATTTTATTCCCAATCAAAACAACGATTACCACCCGCACATTTTGAAAAAAGAGGCGGTCGTTAAGATTATCGCGGGAATAATTCTAGTCGAAGCGCTTTTTTTGGCGCAGGTATTTTTGGTCGCGCCTGGGTCGAAATTTTTTGCTTCGGTTCTGCCCGGAGTTTTGGTGAATTTAGCCAATGGCGATCGTCAGGAAAGTAATTTGAGCTCGCTTATTACGAGTCCGCTTTTGGAACGCGCGTCCCAGCTTAAGGTTAATGATATGGTTGCCAGAGGATACTTTAGCCACATTGCTCCCGATGGAAAAACTCCCTGGTATTGGTTGGACTCGGTTGGTTATAAGTATTCCGTCGCCGGAGAGAATCTGGCAATTAATTTTGTCGATTCCAAAGACATTAACAGCGCTTGGATGAATTCTCCCAGCCATCGGGCGAATATTCTGAATAACAAATTTACCGAAATTGGGATTGCTGCCGCCAGGGGAGTTTATCGGGGCAAAGAGACGATTTTCGTCGTCCAATTTTTCGGCAGGCCGACTCGTAAGGCCACGGTGGTAGTGTCGCAATCAACCACTGCTCCAGCGAAGCCAATCGCGACAACTCCCGCGCAGCCGGCGAGCCAGCCTGTTAGGCCAATCGTTTCCGGCGCGGCGAATCCATCGGCCTCGGTCAAATCAGAAACAACGGAAATTCCAATTAGGTCCGACATTTCTCAAAAAGGCGGCGATACGGCGGCAAGTTCCGCTTCCACCGGTTCGCCGACGGAAGAGATGTTTGTTATCAGAGATGATATGCCAACTACGGAAAATCCGAACATAGAAACAGGCGCGGTTGGCCAGCTGGCGGAGGCGCCGCGGAGCGGTTTCATTTCTTCTCTTAAAACTGTTTTGACTTCGCCGCGCGTAATTATTAATTTACTCTTCATTATTTTGGGCGGAATTATTTTTCTGGTTCTGATGTTAAAGTTGCTTAGCCGAACCGGCATCCGATACGCCCCCCCCATTTTTAACGGGTTGTTAATCTTGGTTATTCTTATTTCCTTATTCTATTTTAATCATTACCTATTGCTTGCCCGGGCGCAAATATTTTAAATGACGAATACGGCGGCACACATATTTTTTACGCAAGCGCGTAAGTCTTGAGTTTGATGAAAAATGTTTAAAATCGCCCCCTGTGTCATTCCCGCCTTCGCGGAAATGACAATTACAGGTAGAGATGGTTGCAAAACCATCCAATCTGTCATCCCGAACTTGTTTCGGGATCTGAATTTAGTGATTATTAGAACGAAGTAGATTCTGAAACAAGTTCAGAATGACAATGCTATGAGTTTTGCAACCATCTCGCATTACTCACCAAACTAATTTTGTTATTTCTTGACATTTCTGTTTTTAGTTCCGGGTGCTTCCTTGCCTGTGGATAACTTTTTAGAAATTACGGAATCAGGCGGTTTTAAGCAAATTGACCCCGTTTTGCATAAAGATTAAAATAAAGACATGATGAGGCAGAAGCAGACGATGTAATTTCCCTCCGCAGTATTGCGGAGGGTGATTCATTAACGGAGACAATGGTCACACACTTAACTAAATCTTCAAAAAACAAGATAACTCAGATTCAAAAACGCGATGGCCAATTGGTTGATTTTGATCGGGAAAAAATTGTCAGCGCGATTCACAAGGCCTTAACGGCGACTACCAAGAAAGATGGACGGGAAGCGAGGCAGTTATCGAACAAGGTCGTTG
Source organism: uncultured Candidatus Saccharibacteria bacterium (assembly GCA_964474765.1). Lineage (GTDB taxonomy): Bacteria > Patescibacteriota > Minisyncoccia > Portnoybacterales. The sequence goes on along the minus strand of CAYYTW010000014.1, from coordinate 22,011 downwards.
AGCTTCTGAACCGGCGCTTCAAAAAAGGAGAAATTTTCAAAGTTGAAGAAATCCAGGACATTATTGAGGAGGTTTTGATTTTGGAAGGGTATGCGGAAACAGCCAAAGCTTTTATCCTTTATCGCGAGCAAAGAAGAAGAATCAGGGAGGCGACAACCGCCATCGACGAATCGCTGCAGATGGTTGACCAATACATCCAGGAGCTTGATTGGGAAATTAAGGAAAACGCCAATATGGCCTATTCTTTGCAGGGCTTGAATAATTATGTTACTTCGGCGGTCACCAAAAAATACTGGCTTGACAGGGTTTATCCCAAGGAAATTCGGGAAGCGGCTAACCGAGGCGATTTCCATCTTCACGACTTGCAGACCCTGGCTCCTTATTGTTGTGGTTGGGATTTGTATGATTTGCTTCTGCGGGGCTTTGGGGGAGTGACGGGAAAAGTTGAGTCTAGTCCAGCCAAACATCTTCGTACGGCCTTGGGGCAGCTAGTCAATTTTTTCTACACGCTTCAGGGCGAGAGCGCCGGAGCTCAAGCGATTTCTTCGTTTGATACGCTCCTGGCTCCTTTTATTAGATACGACAATTTAAATTATCAGCAAGTTGAGCAGGCTATCCAGGAATTCATTTTTAATTGCGCCATTCCGACACGCGTCGGTTTTCAAACTCCCTTTACCAATATTACTTTTGATATTCGTCCATCGCCGACTTTAGCTAGTCAGCCGGTGATTTGCGGCGGCAAGGCGCAGAAAGAAGTTTACGGAGATTTTCAGCAGGAAATGAATGTTTTGAATAAAGCGTTTTTTGAGGTAATGATGGAGGGCGATGCCAAAGGACGGGTTTTTACTTTTCCTATTCCGACAATCAATATCACCAATGACTTTCCTTGGGACGATCCGACTATGGGCCCGATGTGGGAAGCGACTGCTAAATACGGCATCAATTATTTCAGCAATTTTATCCAATCGGATATGAAGCCGGAGGATGTCAGGAGCATGTGTTGTCGATTAAGATTGTCTAATAAAGATTTGCATAGACGGGGAGGCGGATTATTCGGCTCCAATCCGTTAACGGGAAGCTTGGGCGTGGTAACGATTAATTTGCCGAGAATCGGTTATTTGTCAAAAACTAAAAAAGAATTTTTTGAGAGATTGGGCAAGGTAATGGATATTGCCAAGGCGAGTCTGGAAATTAAAAGAAAAATCCTGGATAGTTTTATGGAGAAGGGTCTTTACCCTTACTCCAAGTATTATTTGGGGGGCGTCAAAAAGATGCGAGGCAGTTATTGGGGGAATCATTTTTCCACCATCGGTTTGGTTGGAATGAATGAGTCCTTGCTTAATTTTTTAGGCAAAGATATTGGGTCGCCGCAAGCCAGAAGGTTTGCTTTGGAAATTTTGGATTTTATGCGCGATAAGTTAGTGAAATATCAGGAAGAAACCGGGAGTCTTTACAATCTGGAAGCGACGCCGGCGGAAGGAGCATCTTTCCGTCTAGCCCTAAAAGACAAGGAGTTGTATTCGGATATAATTACGGCCGGAACAAAGGAGCGGCCATACTACACTAATTCCACCCAATTGCCGGTCAATTATACCGATGATATTTTTAGGGCGCTCAAGCTTCAGGATGATTTGCAGTGCAAGTATACCGGCGGGACCGTGGTTCATCTATTTTTGGGCGAACGTCTTAACGATATCCAGGCCGTAAAAAGCCTGATCAGAAAAATTTTCGAGAAATTCCATTTGCCTTATATCACCCTCACCCCGAGTTTTAGCATTTGCCCGGTTCATGGCTATTTGGCCGGGGAGCATTTTGAATGCCCAAAATGCGTTATCAAACAACCTTGCGAAGTTTATTCGCGTATCGTCGGCTATATCCGGCCGGTTCAGCAGTGGCACAAAGGCAAACAGCAGGAATTTGAGGAGAGGAAAGTGTTCAAGCTGGAAAATTAAGGCAAGGCGCGCAATATCTTTATATAATCAAAAACTCGCTTTCACGGCGATTTTTTGATATGATGAGAAATAGAATTTGATATGAACAATGCAAACATCAGATCAATTACTTACAATTAAAGAGGCGAGTCGGTGGGCAAGCGATTTTCTAAAACGAGATGTTAGCGAGTCAAATATTTCATATTTGGTGCAGTATGGGAAAGTCAAAAAACGCAATGGCGGTAATTCTATTTTTGTTGGCGCAGACGACCTTAAGAACTATTATGACTCTTATCGTGGCCAGCGCGAGATAAGCTGGAAAAAGAAACTTGGCAGTGATTTGAACTGGGCATTATCTTTTGATCATTTGCGAGAAAAAGATACTACTAAACATGTTCATCGACTCCACCCGTACAAGGGCAAGTTTATTCCACAGCTTGTTGAGTATTTCATTGATAATCATGCTGACGGTTTTAAGACAAGCGCGTATTTCAAAACAGGAGATATTATTCTTGATCCCTTTTCCGGCTCTGGTACAACATTAGTACAAGCTATGGAAATGGGAATGCATTCCATCGGTATCGATATTTCTCGTTTCAATTGCATGATCGCAGAAACAAAATTGCTCGATTACGATTTTGTCTCGCTTGAAAATGAGGTAAAAAAAATAACGCAAGCAATAGATGGATACGGGGCAGATAAAATCGATGATTTTGAAAATGAGTTGTTGACTCGTATGGCTGATTTCAATAACGAGTTTTTTCCGAGCCCCGAATTTAAATACAAAGTTCAAAATGGTCAAATCAATGAAAATAAATATGTCGCAGAAAAAGAAAAAGAGTTTCTCAAAATTTACAACCATCTCGTCAAAAAATATGGAATTGAGCTTAACCATTCTGCCGGTAAAACTTTTTTGGACAAGTGGTATATCAGAAACGTCCGAAAAGAAATTGATTTTGCTTTTGAGCAGATTAAAAAAATAAAAGATGTAAAAAATAAGAAAATCATTGCGGTGATTTTGAGTCGTACGATTAGGTCGTGCCGCGCCACAACCCATTCGGATTTGGCAACGCTCAAAGAGCCGCAATTGACTACTTATTATTGCTGGAAACATAAAAAAATATGTAAGCCGCTTTTTTCTATCAAGTCGTGGCTTGATCGTTATGCGATTGATACAATTTATCGATTAAAAACATTTGCGCGGCTTAGGCAAAACAATTATTACGCTGTTTTGCCGGCTGACTCCCGAACCGTTGATATTTTCAAAGAGGTAGAAAAAAGAAACAAAAGATTCTACGAAACCCTGAAGAAGCAAAAAATCTCTAGTATTTTTACTTCGCCGCCGTATGTCGGACAAATTGATTATCACGAACAGCATGCCTACGCTTATGATTTGTTTGGATTTGAACGCCGTGATGAATTGGAAATAGGCCCGCTTTATAAAGGGCAGGGGGCAGAAGCGCGCGCATCTTATATTGACGGAATTTCGAAAGTCTTGTTAAATTCCAGAAAGTTTTTAGCGGACAAATTCGATGCCTTTTTAGTTGCAAATGATAAGTATAATTTGTATCCTATAATCGCAGAACAAGCAGGGATGAAAATAGTTAATCAATTTAAGCGGCCAGTGTTAAACCGCACCGAAAGGGACAAGTCGCCCTACTCGGAAATAATCTTTCATTTTAAAGGGGAATAAATCGTATGGCGTTAACGCAAGAACACAAAAATCATATTATAAATACTGTAAAAATTTGTTTACGAAACAAATTTCAAAACTATAAACCGGAAACCGATCAGATGCCGTTTCATTTTCGTTTGCTCGGAAAAGACAGGATGGTCCTATTCTCGTTTCTTCAATCGTTGAATACAACTTTTGGTACGTCAATCTATGAGCCGGTCGCTAAAGAATTATCAAAAATCAAATTTAAAGAGGTGTACACGCAATATAAGCTGGGAAATGTCATAACACAGAATGCTCAAGATGAAATTCAAAAGATAATGAATAATCTTTCAATGGGTGGCGAGGTCAACAAGCAGGAAGAAACAGAAAGAATAAGAAGTGTTGCACGATTGGGGAAAGAGCATAAGCTTAAATCGGTAAAAGTTGATTTGTTTCTTGTTTCGATGGCTAGAGAAGTTTTTATGTTTGACCCGAAAACTGTCAAACCCAATAAAGGCGACTTCATTTCATACAAGCGCAACATGCTTGAATGGTTAGCGATATATTTTTTCAAAATCCAGATGCAAAAGCGTATACGCTTATTTCCATCCCTTATAATCCATATGAACCCAAGCCATACGTGCGGTGGACGATGAAAGGTATGCTTGATTTGAAAGAGGAAGTTAGGGTTGCAGATGAGTTTTGGGATTTTCTTGGCGGGCGAGGCGCCTACTCAGATTTACTTGATTGTTTTGAGCAAGCTGGCATCGAATTGCGTCCAGAAATTGATAAATATTTTGCGCGATTTTCGAAATAGTATTTTGTTTACGACTAATAGTGGTTTGTAACGAATTTCAATAATAATATGAGAAAATTTCTTAATAAAAATTTTTTAAAAAACAGCGGCAATCTCTTTATTGTCCACGATAAATTCACTTTTTGGGAATTTTTCAAAATTTTGAGAAGGTGTGGTTATGAGTCGGAAGCGGCGCTGAATTTTATATTTGAAAGCTGTTCGTTAAGCACCCTTGTTTTTCAAGAATGTATTTACAACAAAAAATATAGAAAAATCTAAGCAAGGATGCATTGTGAAATAATTTAATTCATGCTCCTCGGCGGTCTGCAAAAATTAACCTTAATTGATTATCCGGGCAAAGTGGCGGCTACGGTTTTTACGGCTGGCTGTAATTTTTTCTGTCCGTTCTGCCATAACCCAGATTTGGTTTTGCTGAATAAAAGCGAACAATATCCTTTTTTGAGCGAAGAGCAATTTTTCTGGTGGATGGAAAAAAATCTGTGGTTGCTGGACGGGGTGTGTATTTCCGGCGGCGAACCGACTATTCACAAGGATTTGCCCGACTTCATAAAAGAAATTAAAAGTTTGGGATTCGCCGTCAAACTGGACACCAACGGCAGCAATCCCGAGATGCTGGAGTATCTGATAAAGAATAATTTAATTGATTACGCGGCAATGGACATCAAGGCGCCGATAAATAAATATTCTAAGTTTTACCGTCTGCCAATCGATACGGCGGCTATCAAAAAAAGCGTAGAATTAATCCGTCAAATGGCGGATTACGAATTACGGACGACGGTTATTCCCGATTTTCATAAAAAAAGAGATTTTACCGAGATCGGCCAGTGGCTAACGGGCAGCAAGAAATACGTGCTTCAGCAATTTCGGCCGGAGAAAACGCTCGACCCGGCGTTTACCAATGTGAAGCCCTATTCCGACGAAGAGTTGGAATGTTTTTGCGAAGGATTGAAGCCTTGTTTTAAAAAATGCGAGGTGAGATTGTGAGGCGAATTATGAATTAGGAAGTATGAACAAGTTCTTTT
>CAYYTW010000014.1:0-16484 GCA_964474765.1 uncultured Candidatus Saccharibacteria bacterium | reverse complement strand
CGCCTGCGGGCTCAAATATGAACAAGTTCTTTTCGCCTGCGGGCTCAAATATGAACAAGTTCTTTTCGCCTGCGGGCTCAAATATGAATTTAACCAAATCAAAAATATTTTTTTACTTCTGCTTGTCTTTTGCGGGGGGCGTGGCCATCGCCTCTTTTTTTGATGTTCCGCAGATTGTAGGCGGGATTTTTCTGATCGGGGCGACTATGATTATAATCGTGTCGTGGGCGAGAAGATGGAAGGCGGTTGTTTTCGGCTTTTGCCTACTCTTTTTATTACTCGGCGTCTGGCGCTATCAGGCGGCCGTGTCGCCACTGGCGAATGATGTCAGCCGCTACGCGGACGGCAAAACGACTGTTTTCTTGTCTGGCGTGGTAGCGGTCGAGCCGGACATAAGGATCGATAATGTTAAATTGAAAATCAAGAGCCAGAAACTGGCTCCGATCGGAGTCGATGAAAATATATCGGTTTTCGGTTTTGCGCTTGTCACGACGGCAAAATATCCGGAATATCAATATGGCGACGAGGTCGAATTCAGAGGCAAGTTGAGTGTGCCTAAAAATTTCGCAAGTTTCGATTACAAGGCTTATCTGGCTAAAGATGATATTTATTCAGTGATGTATTATCCGGAGACAAAGCTTTTGGGAAAAAATAAGGGCAATTTTGTCCAGGCGGCGCTTTTTAAAATTAAAGACAGCTTCAAGGAAAACTTATCGCGTATTTTACCGGAACCGCAGGCGTCTTTAGCCGACGGTCTGATTTTGGGAGAAAAAGTGACTCTGCCCGAAGATTTGGTTAATAATTTTAACACGGTCGGCGTCACGCACATCATCGCTCTTTCTGGTTTCAATATTACGATTATTGCCGAATCTTTGAGGCGATTGTTTGATCGCCTGAAGGTTTCTCGCCGTTATTCTTTCTGGCTGGCTGTGGTTATGATTGTCGGTTTTGTCGTTATGACCGGCGCTTCGCCCTCGATTGTCCGGGCGGCGATTATGGGCATTTTGCTGATTTTGGCTCGTAGGACCGGCCGGCTTTACAGTATCCGCAACGCCTTGGTTTTTGCCGGTCTGATAATGTTGTATTTTAATCCTAAGATTCTACGTTTTGATTTAAGCTTTCAGCTTTCCTTTATGGCAACTTTGGGTTTGGCTTACATTTCTCCGCTTTTAGAAAAATATCTGGAGTGGCTGCCGAAAAAATTCGATTTGCGCGGTATTGCCGGAGCGACCTTGGGCGCGCAACTGGCTGTTTTACCCTTAATTCTTTATAGTTTTGGTCGTTTGTCTTTAATCGCGCCAGTCGCCAATCTCTTGATTTTGCCGATCATTCCCTTGGCGATGTTTTTGGTTTTCTGCGGAGGAGTATCGGGGTTTGTCTGGTTTTGGTTCGGACAGATTTTCGGCTGGGTTTCTTGGCTGTTTTTGAGCTACCAGATAAAAATCGCCGCGCTTTTGGCGAAAATACCTTATGCCGCTATCAGCTTAAAAATAAACTGGATTTGGCTAGTCGTTTTATATTTGATTTTATGGGTGGCGGTGATAAAGATTATGAAGTCACAAAATACCAATTCCAAAGGGACATCTAAGTCGACTATCCTTTGACAAATCACATTATTTTGTTATTATGGAGAAAAAGGGGGCAATTGCGTGATGCTGAAAATATTGAAAGCGACGATGTCTCGCGAGACTCTCATTAATATGCTTACCGAAAAAGCATTGGAAGAAGTTATAAAAAAATTCGGGATTGACAAGAGAAACGTTAGGGGTGTCGCGAAGCTCAAAGAAAAATTAAAGGGCGTCGCGGAAGAGCTCTACGAATTAATCTAAGAAGTGCCGACTGTATTTTTGGACGCACGGCGAGTCCAACCCGTCGCTCCTTGACAGAATTTGTCGGGGGGTATGATAATCGCAACTTCTGTGTCTTGGGGAGGGAGGAGAGATGGCCGAACAAAATCCGATGGCGACTGTAGAGGAATTTGCAAAAAGAGCTCAAAAGATTGGGGAAATCGAAGATCTGGCTCAGCTTGGAAAAGAAGCGTCCGCATTTCTCGATGAGGTTCAAGAATGGTTTATGAGAGCGTGGTTGAGCGGTCAGTTAACTGCGAGTTTGAAAGATGGGCTCACGGCCGCGGTGGAAGGACTTCAGGAAACGCTCAAAAAAGAATCCAAGAAGCAAAGACAACTAAGAAATAATACCCGTTTTCAGTGCGCGGGCAACAACGCCCGCGTTTTTATTGGTTTTTGCAAAAAATGATGGTAAGATGAGGTGGTGTGAAAAATTGTATTATTAAATCCTCCCCAACCCTCCTTTGTTAAAGGAGGGAGTCGGCTCCTCCCTTTGCAAAAGGGAGGGTGGGGGGGATTTTTAGAAATGAATTTTAATCGGCAAAAAATCTTTTTATACATTTTGGGAGCGTTGTTTTTGGGTGCGGTTTTGGTTTGGTCGGCGGTTTGGCAAAGCGGGACCGCGTCAATCACTGGTCAGCTTGGCGGGCAGAATAAACTCAAGGTTGATTTTTTTGATGTCGGCCAAGGGGCGGCGACTTTGATTGAGGCGCCCAATCGGAATCGGGTTTTAATCGACGGCGGGCCGGGCAGCCAGATTTTAAATAAGCTGGGCCGGGCAATGCCGTTTTTTGACCGCGAGATTGATGTGGTAATCTTAACTCATCCCGATTCTGACCATTTGAACGGTCTGATAGATGTTTTGAAAAAATATAAAATCGGAGAAGTGGTTGATCCCTGCTTGGCCGAGCCGCAAGCCAATTATCAGGAATTTTTGCGGCTGATTGAAGAAAAAAAGATTAACCATCTTTGCGCTCAAGCTGGCCAGAGGATTAAGTTATCGGAGGATGTCGTTTTGGATATTTTATTTCCTTTTGAATCATTGGAAGGCGTGAGCTTAAAAAATACTAACGACAGCTCGATAGTGGCGAAATTGAGTTACGGGCAAAACAAAATTTTACTGACCGGCGATGCCGAACAAAAGACAGAAATTCAGTTAATCAATAAGCAGATTGATTTAGGTGTACAAATTCTCCAGGTCGGCCACCATGGAAGCAAGACTTCGACCAGCGCCGAATTTATCCAGGCAGTTAAACCGGAGATTGCGGTTATTCAGGTTGGGAAAGATAACCGTTACGGTCATCCGCATCAGGACGTTCTGGACAGATTAAAAAATATTAAAATTTTCCGGACTGATTTAGATGGGGATGCAGATTTTTTATGCAGCCTGGAGAAATGCTCGAGGCAGTAAAGATTGACTTTTAAATATTAAATGATTAAAATTGTTTTAAGTTTAGAGTTATTTGAAAATCGCAAAGTTTTATTATAGAAAAAAGGGGAGATAGAAATGGAGAATGGGATTTGGGTTTTACCATCGAAACCAAGTTATGAAAAAGGTATACCGCATACGGCGTATGCCGGGGTGGCAATAGGGGGTTTGCCTGATGTCGATATAAGTTTAGCCATGGCTTGCATGTCGGCTCTGGTTGCAAGGGGGATTGGGGAGAATCGCTGCCCGACTGACAGCGAGCGCGTTAATCTTTGTATCGGCGGAGCAATTATTAAAACTTTATCGGGAAAGACGATTGCTTCCTCTAATAAAAAGTACTTTTTGACGCTGAATACGCACGTGTCAGAAGTGCTCTGGGAAGCAATTTGGAAAGCCACTCATCTGTCCGAACCACGGTTTCGTCTTAACGAAACCATTTTAGTCGTTATCTGGCATCTCTTTATCCCGAGAAAACATTACGCTCCGCCGGAGAGGCCTTATTATTTAAGCTGGTTTGAAGGATGGTGGGAAAACTTTCGCTACGCCGACGATTTGTTCAGTAACGTCTGCAATGTTCGTCTGGAGTGCCTCAAAGATGGTGAAAAAGAGTTTGAGAGCCTGTCGGAAGACATTCAATCTGCCATAAGCGAAATAAGCAAGCACGTGCCGGAGATGCTCAAAATGATTATTAACGATCAATAATATGTCATTGCCGAAGCGGCCTCTTTGAGGCCGTTTGTTTGACATTACTATTTTGGTTATTTAGAATTAAAAAACCAAAGCACATTGTCAACATGGGGGGCGCTATGGCAAAGAAGACGCGGCTGATTCTTTGGCTGATGATTTTGGCTGGAGTTTTTGGCGCCAGTGACGGATTTAGAAATTTTCGCCGGATAGTCGAAGGCTGGGAGTCGCTGATTGCTGTCTCGCTGTATTTTGCGGTTGTCGCTGTTGTTTGTTATCTGTTTATCCGTTTTACTTGTCGGCGTTTCGGCATTTACGGTAAAACTTTCGCGGAATTGGGCGTCAGTTGTCCGCAATGCTGGGGTAGGGAGATATTAGCGGGCGTCAATTTTTTCGCGGTCATCCTGGATAGAGTCGGCTGGAAAGACTATTCGATGAAGTGTTGGAATTGCGGCCATGAATGGCGTGGCAACCATCTGGTTGAGAAATATAAGGCAGACTTGCTCAAAAGAGGCATAAAGATAAAAATCGTTTACCCCGTGTTACCGCGGGGTTTTTCAATAACAATTGCCAAAAGTTTTTATAAAAGATAGAATGAAATAAATGGTTTTGTCTGAAAATCTGAGCCGCAGGCGAATGATTTTCAGGAACAAAACCTTTACCCCGCACCTTTCCCGGCTCAAGACTATCGTATGTCAAAGACTGTAAGGCGAGGCCGCCTTGCGGCTCTGTTCACGGAATTTCACAAGTCTTAAGATAGGAAAGGTGCGGGGTACTCAATTTTGCGAACCAATCGAGCTTCGCCTCAGATAGCTTGTTCGGCTCGCTCTCTTGCCTGCCCGCCTTAGCCTATCTTTAAAAAGTCAGCAATTAAACGATATTTAAACGCTCTAACGTATGTCCATCTTATTTGATTGACAGGCAGATGGCAGGCGGGGGCAAAATTGGTATGGCACAAATTACGGAAAAAACATTGGTTATTATCAAGCCGGACGGAATTCAGCGCAGCTTGATAGGAGAAATCGTTAAACGTTTCGAGCGGGCGGGGTTAAAGCTGGTTGCGGTTAAGATGGTTGTTCCGACCGTAGAGCAAGTCGAAAAACATTACACGCTTGATCCATCTTGGCGGCAGAAGAATGGGGAAAAATCGATTAAAGGTTACAGGGATAAAGGTTTAGAGCCGCCAACCGACGACCCGCTGGAAATGTCGGGGATGACTTTGGAAAAGCTGAAGAAATACTTGTCGAGCGGACCGATTATTCCGATGATCTGGCAGGGTTTGCACGCGGTGGCGATTGTCCGTAAATTGACCGGCGGCACCGAGCCGTTGACTTCAGATGTGGGGACAATTCGCGGCGATTTTGTTTTAGATTCTTACGAGCGGTCAGATGTTGACAAAAGAGCGGTGCGCAATTTGATTCACGCTTCCGGGTCGATCGGCGAGGCTGAACAGGAAATCGCCCACTGGTTTTCCGATGGCGAAATTTTCAATTATCGTCTGATCCAGGAAAGCGTTCTTTATGATGTCAATTTGGACGGGATTTTGGAGTAGTGATGATTCGGCATCAATTTATTTAACGCTCCCAGCGGGGAGTTTTTATTGTTGTCGAGCGCGGGAAATTGTATAATGAGAGAATGTTATCTAGGAGGAGGGGGACGAAGAGCGTGCTTCGTAAATCATAATTCATACTTCTTAATTCCTAATTCTTGTTTTTTATGTACAACTATTTTTTCTGGCATTATACGGACGGGACGAGGAAATACTTAGAGATTTGGCGGAATTATTTTGAATTTTTTTGGCGGTTTTTTTCGGTCAAGATGCTGCTTAAAACTCTTTTCTGGCCATGGAAACGGGATATCACCCGGCATGGTCGCGGTTTTGATTTTCAGGAGTTTTTTCAGGTGGCGGCGTTTAATGCTATCGCTCGTATTATGGGAGCGATTACTAAACTTACGGCTATTGTTTTTTGTCTGCTGTTGGAATGTTTAACGATCGTTTTGGGGGCTGTTTTCTTCGCCGTTTGGCTGTTCTTGCCGGTTGTGATTTTTGCCTTTTTGTTGTTGGGTATTAAGGCGGTTTTTGCCCTCAATTTTTTGGATGTAATAATAATGTTTGTTCTGGCTGGATCGCTTTATTGGCTGCCCGGCCTTTTCTATTCGATCAGTCAAAAGAAATTTCCTTCGGAACTTTCATTGGCGGAGATGATGAAGGAAGAGTGGTTTGACTTGGTTTGGATAAGGGCCGGAATCGAATCGGAACAGGGTCGTGGAGCCAACTTGGCTAAGCTGCCGAATTTGTTAAAAACAAATGACATTGAAGAGGAAGAATTTAATCATATCGTTAATTGGGTGGCTCGGCAGTACGAGGCGAGAGAAAGAGCCAGAAGGTTTTGGCGCCGGGAAAATTTATTGGCCGAGCGGGGCATAGGCAAAGATTGGATTTATGGCTATTCTGTTCATTTAGATCTGGTTTCAAAGGCGCTACATTTTTCAAAGAAAGAGGAATATCAGTTGATTGGTCGGGAAAATGAAGTCGAGGCGATTGAGCGGGTTTTGTCCCGCGCCGAAGAAAACAATGCGTTGGTTGTCGGCGATCTCGGAGTGGGCAAAAAAACCATTATTAAAAAATTCGCCGAGCTGATTTATCGGGGCAATGTTCTGCCAACTTTGAGTTACAAGCGCGTCTTGGAGCTGGATATGGGGGCGGTGATGGCTGGTTCGGCCAACACCAGCGAGATGGAAGCGCGTTTGCGTCTGATCATGGATGAAGCGGTAATGGCCGGCAATATTATTTTAGTTATCGACAATTTCCACAATTACATCGGGCCGCAAACCGGTGTCGGCAAGATTGATGTTTCCGGCGCTTTAACACCCTATTTGGCTTCGCACCACATTCAGATTATCGGTATTACCACCTACGACGGTCTGCATAAAAAAATCGAGACAACCCCTGGCCTTTTAAAATATTTTGAGAAAGTTGAGATTAAAGAATTGGAGGAGGATAAAACCATTTTGATTTTAGAAGACGCCGCTTCTTCCATGGAGGGAAGGACTGATGTCCGGGTAACTTATAAGGCGCTGAAAGAAATTATTTCCAAATCCGGACAATATTTTGCCGATATTGCCATGCCGGAACGGGCAATCGATTTACTGGACGAAGCCTTGGTGTATGTGGCGACCAAAACAGGAGATAAGATGCTTGAAATTAAGCATGTGGATTTGATTATTTCCCAAAAAACTGAAATTCCGGTTGGAGAGGTGGTAATGGAAGAAAAAGAAAAACTTTCCCGGCTTGAAGACATTTTACATCGGCGGTTAATCAATCAGGAAGAAGCGGTAAAGGATATCGCTTCGGCCATGCGGCGAGCGCGCTTAGGGGTTGCCGAGAAAAAACGTCCGATTGGTTCATTCCTATTTTTGGGTCCAACCGGAGTCGGTAAAACCGAAACGGCCAAGACTTTAGCCGAAGCGTATTTCGGAAAGGAAGAAAGGATGATTAGATTGGATATGTCAGAATACCAAAATCTTTACGACATCAATCGATTAATCGGCGCCTCGGAAGAAGAGCCGGGCCATCTGACCACCGCGGTCAGAGAAGATCCGTTTACTCTCCTTTTGCTCGATGAGATAGAAAAGGCTCACCCGAATATTTTGAATCTTTTTCTGCAGGTTTTAGATGAGGGATGGCTGACTGATTTTGCAGGGCGGAAAGTGAGCTTCAGAAACGTTATTATTATCGCCACTTCTAACGCTGGCGCCGAGTTAATTAGGGAAATGGTGGGGCAGGGCTTGAATTTGGCTGTCGAAAAAGAAAGGCTTTTGGATTTTTTGCAGTCAAACAACATTTTCAGGCCGGAATTTATGAACCGTTTCGACGGAGTAGTAGTTTTTCATCCTTTGACAAAAGACCATTTGTTAAAGGTGGCGGAATTAATGCTTAGGGGCTTGAATAAAAGGTTAGCCGAACAAAAAATGGCCGTCGTAATCACCGCACCATTGTTGAAGAAGGTTGTCGAGCTTGGTTATGATCCGCAATACGGCGCTCGGCCGATGCGGCGGGTTATTCAGGACAAAATCGAAGATTTAATCAGCCGCAAAATTCTGGACGGTAGTCTGCAGAAAGGCCAGAGTATCGAAATCAAACCGGAGGAGATTTGATTAAAATTAAAAATTCACCTAATTTCTCACCCTACGGGTGACCACCCGAATGGTGGTAATTCACCTAATAAAATTCAAAGGGTAAAAAGTACAAGTTAAAATTTAAAAAGAATATGAGAACAAAAATTTTAATCGTAATAATAATCGGGGCTGCCGTTATTTTTGGCGGACTTGTTTTATGGTATTTTATAACTCATCGATGTCCGGAGTCTTGCGACGACAGAAGTGTTTGCACCGATGATTTTTGTTCAAAACAAACTAATTATAAATGCCAGCATTACTCCATATCTGATTGTTGCGGCAACGCCAAGTGCGAGAATCAAGAAACATATGAAAAGTGCTCGGCAGATTGTCCCAATTGCGATGATAATAATAGGTGCACGGCTGATTCTTTTGATTATCATCTTCAAAAATGCGCGAACGCGCCGATTTTGGAAAATGTTTGTTGCGGCAATGGCGGCTGTGAGGCGGGGGAAGATTATCAAACCTGCGCCCGCGATTGTCCCAATTGCGACGATAATAACCAGTGTACTAAAGACAAGTATGATTATCATCAGCAAAAATGCGTCAATGAAATTATTATTCCTTGTTGCGGCAACGGAATTTGCGATAGAGGCGCTGAGGCGCGTTCAAATTGTTCGGCAGACTGTCCCGATTGCAACGATAATAATCGGTTGACTAGCGATAGCTTTAACTATGCAACCCAGAAATGCGAAAACGCGGTTACCCATTATTTTATTGACGATTTTGAGCAAGGGGCCCGAAGCTGGAATTACAATGCCACGCCAGAAGACCCTACGGCGGTCTGGGAGATAAAAACAGAAGGAAATAATACGGTTTTTAGAGGAACTGGTCATAACTGGGCAGAATTGACTGGGAAAAAATGGGACAATTTCATTTTTAAGGCCAGATTTAAAATAATTAGAGGGGCAATACATTTTAATTATAGATTGTGGGAACAGAAAAGATATTTTATCGGCGTTGGCAGCGGCCATCTTATGTTATCCAAGCAAATTGGCGATGAATTTTTCTCTAATCTTGTAGAATATCACAATGTGAATTTGCGCGAAGGATGGCATGTTATTGAAATCAGGGGCTATGGCAGTATCTTAAATATTTTTGTAGACAATAGTCTTTTGATAAAATATAAGGACACGCAAAGCCCGATTCTTTCCGGCGGAATCGGCCTTGAGACTCACGATAATTCAGAGTTTTGGATAGACGATGTGGAAATTAAAGTGATTTCCCAGAAAGATGTTGTTTATCCATAAGTGGCGACCCTTGTAATAAACTTTTAGGGGTTAAACTTATCCACAGCCTTTGCAGGTTTTTGGCGGGTTTATCAATAATTTGTTCATAAGTTATCCACAGGGACCTTATTTTTGGATTGATGATTATTGTTTAGGTGTGTTATGATAATAATAGACTTCACTAATCAGGAGATTTTGTCCTAGGGTTTAGATCAAATAGTTTTTCTAGGGAGACCATATTTTTCATCGCCTTGGCGTTGAAATGAGGTCACCCACCTACAGAAAAGCTGAACCTTCAAAATTATCCGTAGTGGAGTCTTTTGTTATTCGACTCTTGCCTTTGGCAATTTTGCTTCGCACACAAAAATACGCTATCAACCAGAGGTTGCGCAAAATTAAAAATTTTGCAATAGCGTATTTTTGTGTGAGGAATTCAATTAGAGATGGTTTCAAAACTGTCATTCTGAGGGTGAAGCCAGAAGAATCTCTCAACTTGTTTGAGAAAAGGAGCTTAATTTCTTGCATTCGCAAGAGATTCTTCACTTCGTTCAGAATGACAAAATAGGGTTTTGTAACCATCTCTTATTCAATTAGAGAACGCAATGTGCTTAGCGATTTAATGGCTTACAGCCACTTATTTTTTATGAAAATAGCGAGTAGGATGGCGGAACAGATTAGGGTGCCGGAAAGAACATACCAGAAGGCTTGGGCCGAATGGGACAGGGGAAGATTTAAATTCATTCCATAAAAGCTTGAAATAATCATCGGGATGGTCAATAAAATGGTCAGCGCGGTTAGGAGTTTCATAACGCGGTTTAGATTATTGGTCATAATGGTGGAGTATCCGTTTCGGATGTTGATGATCGTTTTGAGGTTGGCTTTGCCCAGCTCAATCAGCTGATTGTTGCCCACAAACAGATCTTCAATTAATTCTTTGTCTTCTTCGTATAGCTCCAGCGCTTTTTTGGTTGGGTTGCCGTGAAGAAGATTGTTGAGCGTCGCGCTGGTAGGTATTAACGCGCCCAAAAAATCGTTAAGGATGCCCTCGTAGGTTATAAACTGGATAATTCCCTGATTGGTAATGTTCTCTGGCTGGATGCTGATGGTGCGTACGCCCCGATTGATGCTTGTAAGCTGTTGGTTGTAGGCGCCGGTAATCTCCGAAAAAATTTGCAAGAAAAATTTTGTTTTTTGGGTCGTTGCGAAAGTAATTTGGCTGTCAATGAATTTTTTAAAAAACGGCAGAGGCTCTTTGGAGATGGTGATGACAAAATCTTCTCCCACCGCTATCATAAGGGGTGCGGTAGAAATCCTCTTTTCCTGTTGATGCGGCACGCGAGTGAAAACATAACACTTGCCGTTGTCGATTTCCAGGCGGGGAACTTCATAGGGATCAATGGCGTCTTTGAGCAACCCGAGGTCCAGAGAAAAATCTTTAGAAAGAGACCCTAACTCTTCTTCGGAGGGGTCTTCCGCGTATATCCACGAACCAATTTTAAAACTGTCTAAAGTGTTTAACTCTTTGTCTTTGATTGTTTTGTGGTAAATTTTTATCATATTTGCTTGCTCCGTTAGAAATCTGTTTGTTGCGTACATTTCTTGTCTGACCGCAAAACTAAAAAAGTATTTGCCCCAAGAAATGATTGGCAAAGATTTCTAATGGGGTTTATGGCTCATTGATGAATTGACTATAGAGATAACCAAACTTAAAAACAAGGCCCACCAGAAATTTTTTACCTCAAAGCCGGATACTAAATGGGCTGTTAGCAAAATCAGCGAAGCGTTGATGATGAAAGTGAATAGGCCTAAGGTTAAGATATTAATCGGCAGGGTAAAGAATAGGATAATCGGCCGGATAATAAGGTTGATTAGGCCCAGAACTAAAGCGGCGACTAAGGCGGCCGAAAAGCTTGCGACTTTAATACCGGGCGTTATCGACGAAAGGCCAAAAATGACCAAAGAAATAATTACCCATTTGACTATTGGCTTTGATGGGAACATTTTTTGATTTTTTTCTTTAACTGGTATATTCTGTATAGTATCATTTTTGTCTTCAGATTTAAATAAGAACGCGATGCCAATCTGCGAATTACATGCGAATGTTGCCAATGATTTGCATTATTGGCATGAAAATTAGTATTATTTGCATCGCTTTATGCCAATGTATAAAGATGTACAAGAAGAAACAAAAAGCGCCCAACCACCGACAGCCGCCGGCCGTTCCAAAATTCATCTCGGCGCGGTCAACTTTGACCACTTGGTTTTTTTGACGGCGCAGGCGGCGAAGAGGCCATATGATTATTTTGTTCAAGAGATTAAGAGTAAGACTATTTTGGGCAGATTGAGCAAGCACCCGATTGAAATCAATGGCGCCGCGATTGTCGCGGCCATGAGCTTCGGCGCCTTAAGCGCCACCGCCAAAGTTGCCATTGCCAGGGGAGCGACATTGGCCGGCACGATTGACAACACTGGTGAAGGCGGAATGTTGCCCGAGGAACGAGTGGTTGCTAAGTTGATGATTGCTCAATATTCCACTGGTCGCTTTGGCGTTGATGAAGAGTATTTAAGGAAAGCCGATGCGATTGAAATAAAATTCGGTCAAGGCGCAAAGCCCGGCCAAGGGGGGTTGTTGCCCGGTGACAAAGTCACCGAAAAGATCGCGGCTATTCGCAAGGTTCCGGCCGGTCAACCGGTTCATTCGCCGCCGGCTCACTCGGATATTTTCAATAGCGACGACTTAAAGGAGAAAATTGATTGGTTGCGTAAAATTACTGACGGTAAGCCGATTATTGTTAAGATTGCCGCCTGTGATCTTTTTGCCGATTTGCCATTAATTGTCAAAGCCGGACCCGACATCATTTCCATTGATGGCGGACAAGGAGGAACGGGGGCTGCGCCAAGGGTAATGCTTGAGCATACCGGCATTCCCACTTTGCCGGCTTTGATTGAGGCGCGCTGGATCTTAGACCAGCTTAAAGCGCCGCAGGAGTTATGGATTGCCGGTGGGATAGAGAAGGGTCACGATATGGCGGTTTGCCTGGCTTTGGGCGCTGACGCGATTTTTGTCGGCGTTGCTTTATTAAACGCCATGGGCTGTATCAGTTGCGGGCAATGCTATAAAGGAAAGTGTCCTTTTGGCATTGCGACTCAAGATCCGGAATTGGAAAGAAAATTAAATGTTGATGAGGCGGCGCAGAGGGTGGCGAATTTCTTTTTGAAATGTAATGAAGAGGTTAAAATGTTGGCTGCCGCTTGCGGTTATGACGATGTCCATAAATTATCCAGAAAAGATTTAAGGCCGTTGACTTTGGAAGCCAGTATGATTACCGGCTTGCCCTTGCCGGGAATGTCGAACATCAGAATGCACAGCCAGAAGAAAAAATGATTCGTCCAAACCCACCCCTAAAGTGGATTTAAGCACAGAGCTTGGTGAATAATGCTTAAAAATCACTCTTTCTGTCATTCCCGCGCGATGTCCTTCCGAAGTCTTTAACGAAGGAGGGAAAGCGGGAACCCAGTAGGCATAATAAAGTCATAGATTCCCGCCTGCGCGGGAATGACAATTATGGGCATTTTTCACCAAACTAAAAGCGCAAGGGGGTTGACAAATTTAATCTATTTGTTATATCTGTGAGTAGAGGATAAGAAGAGAGTGGCTCTTCGACAATATATAGTAATACGTAGTAAAAAAGAGAAGGAGAGGGTGAAATGCGAGACTACACAAAAGACGCGAAATTAGTTCAGAAAGAAGCAGAAAGCTCGAAGGCGCCGACAAGCGCCGGTCGCTCTCGGATTATCTCCGGGGCGACGCATTTTGACGATTTGGTTTTCATGACTGCTCAGGCAGCCAAGAGGCCCATTGACTATTTTAGGCAGAACATTCAGCCAGTTAAAGCCAAGACCGTTCTGGGCAAGCGCAGCAAGCACCCGATTGAAATCGATGGCGCGGCGATTGTCGCGGCCATGAGCTTCGGCGCCTTGAGCGCCACCGCTAAAATCGCCATTGCCAAAGGCGCGACTCTGGCCGGCACGATCGACAACACCGGCGAAGGCGGGATGCTGCCCGAGGAACGGGCGGCGGCCAGATTCATTATCGCCCAGTATTCGACCGCCAGGTTTGGGGTGGACGTGGATGAATATCTGAGAAAGGCCGATATTATCGAAATCAAATTCGGCCAGGGTGCCAAACCCGGACAGGGTGGGCTTTTGCCGGGCGACAAAGTCACCGAAAGGGTGGCCAAAACCCGCAGCACCAAGGAAAAGCCGGTTAATGCTGGCGATACCCTGCATTCGCCGCCATACCACCTCGATATCTTTACGGTCGAGGATTTGAAGGAAAGAATCAAATGGCTGCGTGAAGTTACCGACGGCAAGCCGATCATCGTTAAAATCGGCGCCTGCAATCTTTTCGCCGATCTGCCGTTGATCGTCCAGGCGGATCCGGATATCATCGCCATTGACGGCGGCCAAGGCGGCACCGGTGCTTCCCCGAAAGTGATGCTCGAGCATACCGGTATTCCCACTTTGGGCGCGTTGATTGAGGCGAGATTCATACTAGATCATCTGAAAGCCCCACAGGAATTATGGATGGCTGGCGGTATCCAGACTGGCCACGACATGGCAGTTTGTCTGGCTTTGGGCGCTGATGCGGTTTTTGTCGGCGTGGCCCTGATGCAGGCCATGGGTTGTGTTGGCTGCGGCCAGTGCTACAAGGGCAAATGCCCCCTCGGCATTGCCACCCAGGATCCGGAGCTGGAAGCTAAATTGGTCCTTGATGAAGCGGCAGAAAAAGTGGCTAACTTTTTCAAACACTGCACCGAGGAGATTAAGATGTTGGCTGCCGCTTGCGGTTATGACGACATCCATAAGCTCTCCGTGGAAGACCTGAGAGCCCTGACTTTTGAAGCGCAGATGATTACCGGCATTCCGATGTCGGGCGGGCCAGCCATTATGGCCTGGATGCAGCAGCAACAGCAGCGGAAACAGCAGGGTTGCGACGGTCATTGCCGCGGCGAGTGCCACTGTCGCGAACATGGGAATCCAGAAGACAGTCTAGATTTTTAAGCGACCTGAACTCGATTAATTTAAAATTCCGTCCGCGAAGGACGGATTTTTAGTTGATTTTATGATTTGACACAGTTCCAAAAAAGTTTAAAATAGAAGTATGCCCGGTAGTGATCCGCCATTAATTATCTATCTTTTCTACTAGGCATAATAAAAGCAATAATTTAAAGCCTCGCCTTTATTAGAATTAGTATGGGCGGACTACTACCGGGTATGGCCAAGCAAGATTTCCAAAAAGACAAGGAAAAGATCCTTCAAGAAATTGAAACACTGCTTAATCAGCAGACCTTAGTTATTTTAAGCGCGGTTGATGATAGATTAGAAAAGGCGAAGAATGAAATGAGGCTGGAGATTAATAACTGGATGAACACCTTGGATAAATTCTTGAAACGTCTAACCGATTTCAATGACGAGTTTCAAAAAATGAAAACAAGGATGGACAAGATTGAGGGAATCCTAAAGGAGAAATTGGGCGCAAGCGTTGAATAATTTGTTAATAGAATCAAAAACTACCTCGATGTGATGTCGGGGTAGTTTTGGTTTAGAGAACGACCTAGATGATATCCCAGCTGCGGAGTTTGTCGCCTTCTTCATACCAGCGGGCGCCGATGTCTGTCCGGTAATACATATTAGGAATCAAGATGTTTTGTATTCTTGAATAGACCTGTTTTTGGGCCTCTTTCATGGTCAGTCCCGTACCAACCACAATTAAGGCTGTTCCGGTTGAACCAGTTACCACCCACTGGTCATTGATGATTTTTACATCTTCTATGTGAATTCCCTCCAGGCCATTTCTTTGTTTAAAAATAATAGTGGCCTCTTTGGAGTAAGAATCAAAGATCTTTTTATCCCTGAAGGGGAAGGGGGGAACGACTACCCGCACGCCTATCTGGAAACCTTTTTTAACTTGCAAGTTGGGATTTTCCCCGTTGGCCAAAGCGTAGAGGACTTCACCGATGGGATTTATGATTCCTTCTTGCTGGATGCTGATGGTTGGATAGCCAAAGCGGCAAGTGAATTCCAGAGGATAAATTCCTTGTCCATTAACGATGCAGTTAATGTCGATATAGCCGACATAATTTTCTTCGGCTAATTTGCCCTCAAGTTTTTTAAGCGTTTCATTGAATAATCTATTCGGGCTTGTCCAGAACATGCTGGTGCCCATTTCTCCGGTGGCTGGTCCGATGTTGCCGACGAAAAGTTTTTTGTGCTCGAAATTAATATTTATCGGATAGATAAATTCTTTTCCATTAAAGAAAGCGCCAACGGCTATCTCAACGCCGTGTACTTTCTTTTGTAATTGGAAGGTTTTAATTATTTTATTCCAAACTCGCTTGTAGGCCTCCATAACACGGATGACATCGCTGCCGTCTTTTTCCTGGCCGACAAAAAGGAGGCCCTTGTAGTTTGCGGCTTCTCCGCAAGGCTTGATCACATATTCGCCCGGGTTTGTTTTGATGTAATTAATCGCCTCATCAAAATCCGTGAATTCGCGATAGGGAATAATTCTGACACCGTGGTTTTTCAACTCTTCTTGTCCAAAGGCGCGGTCGTCTTCAAGTCGGTCGGTATAAGTCGTCCCGCCGACGACTTTTTTGCCGGTTTTTCGCAGTTTTTCCGCCTTAGTTCCATGGCCGAGCACATCATCAAAGACGATGACGTCGGCCCACTCGACTTCTTGTTCCCAGTTTTCCGTTTTTGGCACGAAGCCGTCGGTGATGTCGCTCTCACCTTTTTCTTCGATAAAATATTTCACCTCGTGCCCCTCTTTGACTGTCTGCCAGGCGATGTCGTTGATGAGGGCGTCTTTTGAGACGAATAAAAATTTATGTCCCATTTTTATTACTATTTAATCTCTAAAAAGTTTATTGCTACTTAGATTTTTTCACTTTCACAATTTTATTATACCACGGAAAAAATTTTTAAAAATTGTGGATAACTTATTTGACAAGAAATAATTCTTGTTCGCAAAAGATTTTAAACTGTGGTGTAACATTTGTCAACCCCCTGTATAATGCCACCCTATTCTGGACTCTTGAGGTATTTTAAAAT
>CAYYTW010000013.1:0-24242 GCA_964474765.1 uncultured Candidatus Saccharibacteria bacterium | reverse complement strand
CCAGGTAATTATGGGCTAATTACCAGGTAATTATGGGCTAATTACCAGGTAATTACAACAAACCCATCGGCTCCTCGGTCGCCGAGAGCGCCAGTCGTGCCGCCTTGATAAGCGCCGATGCCGCCGCCGCGACCGCTTCCGCCATGACCGAAGACACTGAATCCGCCCGCGCCTCCATCACTCCATTTATTGCCGACGGCGCCGTTCAAACCGTTTTCGCCAGCCGTTCCGCCATTTCCACCGTCAGCGCCAAAACCACCTATTCCATCTTTATCGCGACAAGCCGGATGCCCCCCTTGACCGCCACTGCCGCCCGACACGCTGACTAAACCACCGACAGCGCTTAATCCGCCATTGCCGCCGCTATCCCCGCTATTTCCGCACACATCATCTTCCGGCGTGTAATTAGTAACGCAACTGCCGCCGCCGCCGCCATTGCCACCTGCTCCAATCGTAACCGTATAACTATCGCCTGACGTTACGCTGACGGTCGCCTTTTTATACCCGCCCGACCCTCCACCGCCTCCGCCACCCCCAATATTCGGTCCGACAAAAACCGACTGTTGAGCTAAATCGCTGACAGCTCCGCCTCCGCCTCCTCCACCGCCGCCACCACCCCAAGCCTGAATCGTAACAGCCGTTACGCCGGCCGGAACAATAAAGGCGCCGGAAGAAGAAAACAGCTGGCTTCCGCCGTCGCCAGAAGGAGTTGGCCCCCCGGAGTTTGAGGTAGCATAGCCCATGAAAAACCCTTCTTGCGAATGACAATACTGGCTGCTGCTATTATTATAAAAAGTAATCACGCGACTATTGCTATAAGGGACCAAGAAAAAACCATAATTTACAGTATTCCCATTCGATGCATCAGATATTATCACGGTCCGCCGCGAAAAATTATCAGCTTGAGCATCTATCTGACAATGCGCACCTGTCGTGCCCGCCTTAATTGCAAGATAAACAATTTTAGCATCGCTGGGAATCGCAGCAGGATAAGAAATGCTAGCGCCGTTATAATAATTGTACTGCGCCGGAGTAATCATCGTGAATGATCCGAGTCCGCCGCCGCCTCCGCCAGAACTTAAGCACTTCGTCGAATCGCTATTCAGACAAAAATCGTCGGCCAAGGCCTTCCCGATGACTTGAAACTTTTCTTTCGGAGTCGTCGTGCCAATACCCACCTTACCGGACAATAAAGCAAGGTGAGCGTCCACGTCGGTTTCAAACAAACCGCCGACTCCTAAAGCGCCGGTCTTATAGGCGGTCGCGTCACCGCTGGTAATTGGCGGCTCAACATTATCCGCGGGAGGAGTGGTTCCGACTGGAGGCGGCGTCCACTCGGCATAAGCTAAACCAGCCAAAAAGATAACGCTGATTATCGGCAGGCAGTAATTGATAAAAACTGTTTTTGAGTTTTTCATGTTCATGTTTTAAAAAATTATCTTCTGCTTTAATTTTAACACATGTAGAATTCTAGTCAAAAAAGTTTTCCACACCCTCTATTCTTCTATTCTTCCCAGCTAAGTTCAACTTTACGGCTGGTGGTTTGGTATTGGCCGAGCGAACGAATGTAATTAACGGCCGGACTTTGACCGGTATCAACGGTTTTCTCCGCCGAATAAGTAGAACCGTTGTTCAAACTCCCCGTTACGGCGCCGCCGGCTCCGTCACAACCCAGACCCGTCCCCCCCCTGACATCATAAAGACATTTTTCCGCGCCGGCGTCAGCCGCGTAAAGCGCCTCGACCGAAAAACCGACGGCGCGCATGGTTTTAAACTGATTCAGCACCAACGCGGAAATTCCAAGTCCGATGGTTAAAATCACAGTCAAAACCAAAATAGCCAAAATGATGGCGGTTTGGCCACTCTGATTGATTTCTATTCTAGTCATCCTTCTCATGTTCTTATAGTTTTAGTACTTGCCTTTTTGTCATTGCGAGGGAGCGCAGCGACCGCGGCAATCCCGCGCGATACTGAAAAATATGGGATTGCTTCGCTTCGCTCGCAATGACAACGCAAGCCAAAAGCTTCAAACGAGCAAATTCTAGATAGAGATGGTTTCAAAACTGTCATTCTGAGGGTGAAGCCCGAAGAATCTCTCAACTTGTTTGAGAAAAGGAGCTTAATTTCTTGCATTCGCAAGAGATTCTTCACTTCGTTCAGAATGACAAAATAGGGTTTTGTAACCATCTCATAATGTTAAGCCCGCCGCAACCCATCGTCATTCCTGCGGTCCGCGCGGCGTCACGGAAGTTTCTAAATCCATAGCGGCTTTCTGGGTTGATTTAATCCCTTTTGATTCCGCGCGCAGAAAAATCGTGACCTTGGTCCGAACCGGAAAGGATGTTTTTTGAATATAGAAACTGCCGGTTAGGGAGATATCGTCTGGATTCACGGCCTGCGAAGGATTGGAATCAACCTTTCTCGTCAGGTTTTTATTGGCTGAAACAAACTCGTAGGTAACATTTTCTCCCCTGGAATTCGTCGCAATCAAGGTGGAAATGGGCGAATCCGTCGACAGGGAAGAATTTATCACGCTCATCCTAATTTCTTTAGCTATAGATTCCAAAATAAAACTGGCTGACGCCTGAACATTGGCCAGACCGACAATCTTCCTTTGGGAATTGACGATCGACACAAAAATGCCGGCGATAATCGAACAAGCGATTGTAAAAACGGCGAGAGCCACCAAAAGCTCGATAAGAGTGAAGCCCACGGGTATTTGCGCGTTTTTTTGCTTATGCTTATTAATTTTCTTTTTTTTAATTCTTGTAAGTATTTTCATGTAACATATAGCATATAACACATAACAATTTATGCTTATTAAAAAATTTATTCTGCCAGTTGCTCTTTGTTACATGTTATGTGTTATATGATTTTCATCTCCAATTCCACAACCTGTCTTCAGCTCTGATATATCGCCATCCGACTCGGTCCAGCCATTTAATCTCCACTTCGATTTTCACTTCGTCGCTGTCGTTGGGCTTGCTTAAGGTAACTTTTCGATAAAAAGGCGAATTCGTCCCCACCGAATATTGATAAGCGCCATTGCTTATCTTTAAGGGTCTCTCGGAAAACGGCTGACTAACGATCTCCTGCCAAGTGTCATCGTCGTATTCAACCAGATAATTTGTCGGTGACGGAGAAATCAAAGCATACCAATCAGCCCAGTCGGGACTCAATTCCCTGACAAACCTGACCGTCTCAATTCCCTCCTGCGCCAAAAAAGAGGCGATTAATTTCATCTTAAGATAATTAGCGCCTTGCAAGCATCGATTGGCCATACCCAAAATAGCCAACAAACCAACCGAAATGAAAAATATGGCGGCTAACGTTTCAATTATTCCGAATCCTTTTTGTTTCTCGTCTTCCATAATCTAAAATCTGAATAAACGAGTAAAACGAGTATGAGATGGTTACAAAACTATCTAATCTGTCATCCCGAATTCATTTCGGGATCTAAGTTTAGTGATTATTAGAACGAAGTAGATTCTGAAACAAGTTCAGAATGACAATACGACGAGTTTTGTAACCATCTCTATTACTTAAATTATCTATAGAAGCATAATTTAATTACTGGGCGCTCACCGCGCCGGCTAAATTAACAGTGATTGTTTTTACCAACGAAGCGTCGCTTCCATACTGAAGTTTTATCGTGGCCTGCGGCGAAGTTCTGGTCCCGACGAAATAGGTTGTCGGATCGGGAGGAAGATAACAAATACTTAAGATCGGAGGGGAGACGATAGTGGGATTAATAGCCGCGATAGTAACTTTTGGCGGCAGCTTAACGGTTTCGATGACGGCATCCCTGAAACTGGGGTCGCCAGTCATCGTATCAAGACAATCATCGTTCTTGCTATCCGCAAAAATAGCATATTGCGCGTCATCCTTCTTAAGACCGATCCCGTAGGCGCGGTACTGCTGGGGCGCGCCGCCGCCTTCGGGCGCGGCCGCTGAACCGCTCATAGCCATAGCTTGAACCCGCCTCAAATCGGAAACCAGCCGTTGCGCGGCCGCATCCAAAGCATATCGCCTCTGTCCCGTCCGATAACCGACGATAAGCAGCGAGCTGACAAGCGAGGTGATAAAAAGAACAACAAGCAACTCAATAAGAGTAAACCCCGTTAGAAATTTTGAATTATCTTTTAGCAACATCGATTAAACGATTTTTTAATTTTATTCACGCTCTTAATAATTATATCACTAACTGCCTAAAAAGAAATCCCCAACTGCCAACGGGGTCGAAAAAAACCAGCTTGAAACAAAAAGCTGGCTTTCCCGCTTCTCCCGACTGTCGCTTTTTTCGATTGAGGCCGCCAAACGATAAACGGATAGTTTTCAGCCCGAGCTTCCATTAAAACGGCGTTATTTCTTTCCATTGCGGGATGGGCAATCTGATGTTAAGAGTCTTAGTCAAAGTGCAGGTCAAATTATCGGAGTCGGTTACACTCAAAGTAACCCGCTTCGCGCCCAGAAGAACAAACCGCGCAACTGGATTTTGCTGATTGGACGAAGACGGATCGCCGCCTGAAAAAATCCAGTTCCACGACGCTTTCGTTGCGCCGCCGTAAGCGGTTGATCGGTCCGTAAAAGAAATGTCTTCGCCGACACCAGGTTTGAGCGGCGCCCAACTGAAATTAATGGCCGGATAGAGATGTTTTGGGGTAACGAAAGACGGCCCGCTTGTCCACTCGGAAGAAATTCCGTTAATATCCCAAACTTTAACGCGCCACCAGTATTTGGTGTTATAAGCCAACTGCCCTTTTGCCGGCGCAACCGCCACAAACACCATCTGATTGTTTGCCGTCCCGGACGGATTGTCCAATTCCCCCGGCGCAGGACATGTTTCGCCGACAACTGCCTTGCCGTCGCCGCAGCGATTGACGGCTAAATCGGTAAAATATTTATCGCGGGAAACTTGAAGCTGAAATTGCGACTCGTTGCCCGCGCCGGAATAAACCCATCCAAAACGCTGGTTCGCGGTTTCGCAATAAGCAACCGGAGCAACCTCAAAATCCGAAATTGATGGCGCCCCGGAAACTACTTTTACTTCTGTCAGCGGAAATTCTTTCCACTCGCACTCGCCTTCATGTCGAAAAACCACCGCGTCTAGAGGAACTTTCTCCGCGCAGCCCGCTACCTCGACCGGCGCCGTACTGTCGATAGAATATCGGCCCGACTCCGCCTCGGCGTCTATTAAAACATCGAAATCAACGCAAATGGTCTGGTCGGTGTATATTTCCCGAGCGTTAATAATAAAATACTTTTTATCAAACTGTTGGAAAGAAACGTTTTCAGGACCTAAATCCAACGGCAAACTGCCGCAGCTGGACAACCGCAAATCATCACTGTTAACCGCCCCGTCACGATTCCGGTCAGCTATGGACTCGGCGATCCGGGTGTTTATTCCTTCGACAAGATTTATTGAACTATCAAGAGATATCCATGACTGGATGCGTTTATAGATTTCGGCCAGCGCCGAACTGTTTTTTATATGGAAATACTGACCGCCGCTGGCTTGAGCGATATACATTAAGTGGTCCTCGCCGTCAAGCAACCCATTGCCATTCAGGTCGCCAGAAACGCTCTTGCAAACATCGCAGTGATAATCTTTATCGTTTTTAACATCCCACCCAATGCCGACGGTAAATATTTTAATTTTATTGGTTAAAGCTGTTTGTAATATGAGCGGGCTATCAGAAGGACAAGCGCAAGACGAATATCCCGCCGGGGGCCAAAGCGCGTTCAAAGGCCAATTATTCGGAGGCGCGATCGAACAATTGGGATCCGGACCATGAACATTGAAACAAGCATTCTGCTTGCCGTCAGAGGCCAAAACAACATATTTGGAAACGCCCGGTCGGGAAGCGCTCTTTGGCTCTGTCAAATTCAGTAATTCTTGAACGGCTTTATATAAACCGTTGCCAATGGAGGTGGAACCATCCGCAAACAGTTTATCAATGGCGGTTTTAATGTTTTGCTTGCCGCCGCTGTTCATATTCTGAAGCATCGCGTCCAAAGAACCCTCCTTATTGGAATATGACACCAGGCCGACATAATCAAAGTTTTCTTCCGACTGATCAACAAAAGCCTTCAGAGCGGCCTGGGCCGCGTCAATCTTTAAAGACGAATCGCAATTGGTCGGATTTGCCGGATCGCAGCCAAACTCCCAGCCCATGCTGCCAGAAACGTCCATCACCAGCATCGTATCCGCCTTCTGTCTTTGCGCCACTCTCTCAATCTGGCCCGGAATTTTTAGAGAAACCGTCACGACGTCTCCTGGATGGACGGTAACGCTGCTGACCGATTTCTCAAGTTCATTCCCAGACTGATGACTGTAAACAGACTGCCGCAAAGATAAAAACAAAGCAGCGGCTAAAATAATTAGAGCTATTGTCTTTAAAATATTCATAGGATTTGCCTGATTTAATTCTGGCCCCGACTTGCGGCAAGAAAAACGAAGCTCTCCGCCATACGGCGAAGAGGGTATTCGACGCCGGAGGATAACTAATCAAAAAATCCCGATTCCGTCGGCAAACCGGCGCTTTTAAGGCCCTCAAACCCGTCTCCGATTAAATAAATTTCACCGACCATCCCCGCTCTCCCAAAATCGCGGTTTTTTTGATCAAGGTAACCGGCAACTTTCTCCGCCTCTAAAAGTTCGTCTCGGCTGGAATACACGGCCAAAGACACTTCCTCTGGCTGAAGAAACTGCTGCATTTTATCGACCGGCAGCGACATTGAATTTTTCAGGTGCTCTTTTACATATTCCTCGCCGCTTCTGACATCCAAAAATAAAAGCCTGGTTTTTTTATACCAAGCCGGATCGTCTCCTATTAAAATTGAGATGTTTTCAATTTCTCGCTCCTGAAGCTGTTCCGAAGA
Source organism: uncultured Candidatus Saccharibacteria bacterium (assembly GCA_964474765.1). Classification (GTDB taxonomy): domain Bacteria; phylum Patescibacteriota; class Minisyncoccia; order Portnoybacterales. Next base: position 17,360 of record CAYYTW010000013.1, on the reverse strand, counting down.
AACAATCCGAACAACGGAAACAGTCCGCTGAACGAGTCGGCTCTTGAAAAAGAAAGAATAATAAAACGCCGCTCCGCAAACTAAAATTAAAATTACCGCGATGCCAAGAAGAACGGTGAAAACTTTTGCGTTTTTGTCTAAAGGCATGCGCTTGATAATTAAAACCCGGCGGATCGCGAAACCCGTCGTTCAAAAAGCAAAATAAATCGTCATTGATACAAACAAACGATTTTGTCTCCGGAATAAACCATTTCTTTGGAAATTTGATCGCCCACCTCTTTACTGTTCAGATAACAATGCCAACTTGTTCGTCCATTGCCGGACAAACCGTCGAGCGAAACAATTTGGGAATCAATTTGACACTCAAACTTTCCGGCTAAGCTCGCGGCCTGCAAAACATCGGCGACCGTCGTCCCGCGGCTGATTTCTCCCTTAAACCATCTTTCCTGACGACCATCATTCAAAATCAAGATTGCCTCCTTGTTAGATAAACCAGCGACGGCCTTTTGATAAACGATCTGCTTTTTACCGGGTCCAAAAAAGTAATAAAACGACAAGCCGGCGATAGTCAAAATAATTATTGCGAGAATTAACGAGAGAAAACGCTTTTCCATGTTTTTGATGATAAGCCGGAGGCTAAACCTCCGTAACGGAGGTTTAGCCTCCATTACGCTTAAAGAAAGGTGCTTTTAAAATGGCGTTATTTCTTTCCATTGGGGCAGACCAACGGAAATATCTATTGATTTGGCTGCCTCGCACCAATTTCCGTCCGGATCCGTCGCCTTCACTGAAAAAGGCAGGCTTTTCCCCGATTGATTGAACACTACTACCGGTTCTTTGGATATAGAGCTAGTCGGAGCAACATAAGTCGCGTTGGGTATGGTCCATAACCAAGCGCAATTCACTTCAACATTGCCGGCGCCGTAACACTTCCCCTTGTTGGTGAAATAAACCTTTTCGTTTTGGGTCGGCTTAACCGGCGCCCAGCTTAAATCGGCCGTCACGATATTCGGATAGAGATGGTCCGCGGTCGCGAATGAATCTGCCGCGCCATCGCCGGTTGGATCGTAATTGACCCAGCCGGAGTCGCGGCCGGATGAATCCCAAACTTTAACGCGCCAATAATATGATGTCTGGTAGGCCAACGAAACATTTTGAACTGCCGGGTCTCCAAGCGGAATACCAACACTGCTGGAGACAACGGTCCGGTCAATCGCGCATCCGCCCCCATCTTGGCAATTGGAAAAAGCTTGATTCTTGTCTATTTGCAACTGCGCGTGATCGAAAGTAGTTCCAAAATAATCCCAGGAAAATTGATATTTAGGAGGAGAAAGACATTGATCGTAAAGAGTGACAGTAAGATTGGTGGCTTTCGGCCTGGTATATGTCGTTACCACTTTATAATTTGATTGGCCGCAAATATTGCCGCCAGAAATTCCGCCTTCGGCGCAATTCAGACTGACCCAACCGAGCACATCGGAACCCCAAGCATACTGATGGAATTCCGCCGGCGTCGCGATGAAATCAACGCTTGCGTTATAAAACTTTATCCAGCCGTCCCAACCGCCGGAATTAGGATTCGTTCCGCCGCTGCAGTCCTCGTTGGCCGCCCCGGCGCAAGCCCTGGCCCAGCCCACGACATTATCGCTGGCGTCTATTTGCGCCGAAGACAAAGGCGCGCCGGGATAAGGGCCGACTGGATCAAACTTAATCCAGCCGATGTTTTCACTCCAGGCATAACCGACCATTTTCCCATCCGCTCCGGCGCCGCAACCAGTGTGCGCGTCAGAATCACCCACGCAAATATGGACACCGTAATCTCCCCCCCCAGGAACTTCTGGATTATCTCCATTAAAACTAATCCAACCAATCGTCGAACTCCAAGCCCAACCGGAAACATTGTCAGCGCTGGCTGCCAAAGCGAAGTTGGCGCCAAGGACAAAGCAGCCCGCAATAGCTGAAAAAATTAAGAGCAATATTATTGAAGAAAAATTCTTAATCATATTTGTTGTCATTGCGAGCGAGTCCGCCGAAGGCGGACGAGCGTGGCAATCCCCTTTTTTCATCGCTACTTCACGAGATTGCTTCGTCGTCGCGGAGTTTATGCGAAGCGCAATCGAAGCATTCCTCCTCGCAATCGCAAAAACTATATTACGCTAATAACTATGAACTTGTAGTAAGTTTATTTCGCTCTCAGCGTAAACAAAGCATTGTTATCTCTAGATCTTGCCGTCAATGTCATCCTGAGTCCGCCCACTGGCGGACGAAGGATCTCATCAATAATGCAAGATTATGAAGCCCTTGGCTTCCCCCGCAGTACTGCGGGGGAGGAGATTCTTCGCTACGCCCAGAATGACAACGGGAGAGAAACCTGCTACCAGTTCTATATTACACTATACGCGTGATGTGAAATTCTTTTGAGCGACTTGGCGGAAAAACCTTGAAAAATAAAGGAGTTTCGCGAGGAAAAATAGCGGTCGGAGTGAAACGACGGGAACCGCGTAATTTTTACGAAGCGAAACGACTATTATTTTCAAGGTTTTGAAGCGTTTAGCGAAAAAGAATTTCACATCACGCGTCACACTATATATATCAGCAAGCCTATTTTGCCAGCGGCAAAGCCTATTTTGCCAACCCCCTTAATCTGTTCATGTCATCCACTTGCTTCTGAATCGTTTCTTCCGATGAAATTTCAACATTGGCCTTTTGCCGCAAAGCATCCAATTGGTCTTTCTGCTGCTCAATCTGCGCTTCTGTCGGCGCCGACGCTCCGGCCTCTTGGCGCAAAGCGTCAAGCTCTCTTAATTGCTTTTGAATCACGGTTTCCTCCGGCATTGGCTGAACCGGTTGTTCTCCTCCGGGATGATACCAAAAGATGTAATAAATAATCGCGGCCGAAAAAAATAATGCCGCCGCGGCAAAGATGGCGAAGTAAATAATCAGTTTTTTATCCGCCATTTTAATTTTTTGAAAGTCCATAGTGTTTTGTTAATAATTAGTTCATTAGTTCTCCAACTAATTCAATTTTACTAATTCCGGGGCCGGTTGGCAACAAAAGTTATCCACAGCCACTAAATTCCGCGGTTAGAACAACAAACCCAGATACCGATTTATTATCTTTTCTCCCCAAAAAATTGCCAGAAAGGTGCCGGTTATTAAAAACGGACCGAAGGGAATCTGGGATTTAAGCGTGTATCCCGACCACTTCGCCATGATTTTGATATTGTTTGAAGGCGACCGGTATGTGTAACCGAGTCGGAATTTCAATTTCTCGACCCGCGTTCCGCCGCCGGCTTCGGCCAGGCGGACAGGTCCAAAGAATAAGTTTTGACGCCCCGACGAAACCCGCGTCAGCAAACTTCCGCAAATCAATCCCAGCCCGACCAAGGCCCCGCCCATAAAAGCCAGAAACAGAGCGAGTAAAATATTAGGCCAGCCCAAAATCAAACCCATCAAAAAAGCAAGTTTGATATCGCCCAAGCCCATCCAGCGTCCGCGAGAAAGCAAAACCAGAGCCATGAAAAAACCCGAGGCCAAGAGGGCTGACAGGAATAGATATAACAGCGTTTCGAAATTCGAAATTCGAAATTCGCTATCGCCAAAAGCGATTCCCCGGAGGGCTGAATTCGAAATAAATCCAAAATTTAAATTTTCAAAAATTCTGTATGAAAAACTAATAATAATCGTGGGGAATAAAATCTTGTCGGGAATAATGTAATGCTTAAGGTCATAGACGAAAATGACAATTAAAGAACTGGCGATATAAAACCAGTAGATAAGGGATATTAAATTAAAAATTTGGTCATTAGGATTTTGGATTTGATTAGAAATTAGAAATTGGTAATTAGAAATTTTACCGAACAGCATCATAAACAATACCCCCGTTATTATTTCAACTAGAGGATACTGAAGACTAATTATTTTATTGCAATATCGGCATTTTCCGCGCAAAAAGACAAAACTTAAAACGGGAATTAAGTCGCACCATTTCAAAGTTGTCCGGCAATGCTGGCAATGTGAACGCGCTAATACACCACGCCACCTCCCTTCAGACGAGGGGGGGCTATGAATATCTTTTAAATTTTTCTTTTTTTTGTTGTTCCAAATAATTGATTCTTCTTTCTCCAATCTAAAAATCACCGCATTCAAAAAACTGCCTATGCACAATCCGAAAATAAAAATAAGAATATAAATAATCATAAAGCAAACTTCTTTTCTCGACAGGCTCAAGATAAACTAGCTCGAAGAATAAAAAATATAAAGTAACATGCTTTTGGGTTCCTTAATGCATTATACATTATACTATGAGATGATTACAAAACTATCTAATCTGTCATCCCGAATTCATTTCGGGATCTAAGTTTAGTGATTATTAGAACGAAGTAGATTCTGAAACAAGTTCAGAATGACAATACGACGAGTTTTGTAACCATCTCTGTATACTTTATACCATACCATAAGCGCAACCACAAAAGCCGCCCGGAAAGCGGCTTTTGACTGACTCCAAAATGAGCCCCGTTAGAAAAAACAGAGTTTTTGCCCCACCCTTCATACGAGAAATTAAATCCCTATTTGTTTCATCCCCGCCATAAATATCAGAGCTTTCTAACGGGGTAAAAATATTACGGTTGAACGCAGTAACGCCCATTAGCGTCAACGCAATCAATAGTCCCGCACTGGCCAGTGGCATCAATGTCGGTGACTAAAGGACCGGTTGTGGGTGTGGCGGAATAATTCTCCAGGGTAGCGGCAAGAGTATAAACTGGCGAACCGCCAACGGAGCATGCAGAATAAAGATAAGTATGACCGGCATCGTTTAGCGGATCTTTCGGTTCCGCGGGTAAAAATTTCGCGGCCACCAGCAAAGCCATAGCCGCGCTATAATCCCCTGCCGGATAACTATTGTAGGCATCGAAATACATTTCCAGGGCAGTCTGAACTTGTCTTAAATCAGCCACTCTTTGAGTATCTCTGGCCTTTGATCGCGCGCTGTTTAACGATACCAAAACAATGGTTGCCAAAATACCAATAATGGCAATCACCACCAAAAGCTCGATTAAAGTAAAACCCTTAGACGAACCGCAGCCGCATTTCTTTTTGTTTGCCATTTTATTTCACCCCCTCTCGTCATGTAACATATAACATGTAGCATGTAACAAAATTATTAATCATTTTTCTCTTCTAATTTTCCAATTGTTGACCATAATATCGCTCCAATTTCTTCCGCTAAATTTATAGCAATTTTATATTCTTCAACAGTTATCCATTTTTCTATACTAGCAAAGTACAGAAGATATTTTGCCTCTTTTAAAAACCCGTAGGATGTTTCATAAAAATTTATCACAACCAGCCTTTTCCTGCGCGCGTACCCTTCGATGTAATTTAGGATAATTGACATTGCCGCTCTGCGAAGCTGAGATACCGCGCCAAAAAGCTCGTCTTTCGGAAATTTCTTTGTCAATTTATAAATTGAATGAACGAACTCATCCATTTTCTTCCTTAGTTTTCTATGAAATAAATCCGCGTTTTTGTCGTTCATTTTTTGTTATATGTTACATGTTACGCGTGTTATATGTTTTGTGCTTCGCATTACATCACCCCCGCCAGATTGTAAATCGGCATCAGGATAGCGGTGAGAAGAATCGCCACGCCTATGCCCAGCACCACAATAAGAACTGGTTCAATCAGCACCGAAATCGTATCGACAATATCATCAACTTCCCGTTTGTAAAAAGAGGCTGTCTTTTCCAAAACGAATTCCAATTGTCCGATTTTTTCGCCAGTCGCGACCATTTGCGACACCATCGGCGGAATTTCCGCGGAATTCTCTAAAACCGAGGAAATGGTATTGCCCACCCGCACCCCCTCCCTGGCCTCAAAGATAATCTGCGAAAAAACCACATTGCCAACCACCTCGCCCGCCACTTGCAGGGCCTGTAAAACCGGCACCCCGCCCTTGAGCAAAGTGCTGAAGTTTTCCGTAAAACGAGCGACATAAAGTTTCTTGAAAATATTGCCAAAAATCGGCATCTTTAATTTAATCGCGTCAAACATCGCTCTGCCTTCCGGGGTTTGGAAATACCGCCAGATGAAAACACCGACACCGACCAGGAATAGAAGAATCAGCCAACCCCAATTAATAATCAAACGACTCAAACCGATAATCATTCTGGTTGTCAGAGGCAGCTCTTGACCGGCTTCCTCCAGAACGCTTGTTAAATTAGGAATGACAAAAATGAGCATCAAAACCGCTACCGCGATAAAACCCAGACAAATGAAAGCCGGATAAATCATGGCGTTTCTGACGCGGGTCATCAGATAATATTGCTTTTCCAGATGATCGGCCAAATAATTTAAAACTGCCTCAAGATTTCCGGACACTTCGCCGGACTTAACTAAATTAATATAAAAAGTGGAAAATTCGTTAGGATGCTTGGAGAGCGCTTTTGAAAAAATAAAACCCGCCTCGACATCATTGGATATTCCAAAAATAATTTCTTTGAAATAAGAATTTTCCTGTTGACGCGCCAAAGCGCGCAGGGCGGTAACCAGAGGCACTCGAGCGCTGAAGAGAGCGGCCAGCTGTCGGGAAAAAATAACTAAATCTTTTTGCTTAATGGATTTTATTTTGATGTCTTTCAGCCAAAAAGGCAAAGATAAAGTTGGCTGGCACGATAAAACCACCAAATTTCTTCCATGCAGAAGCTCCACGGCTTCCGCTTGAGACGGGGCGGATATCTGACCCGTCTCAACTTCGGCTGTATTGGTTCTGGCGATATAATTGAATTTCATGCCAATTTTGCCCAAGAGAACGAGCCGAGCGAGTGTCGCGAGGCGAAACTCGATTGGCTGCAAAATTGAGCACCGAGCACCTATTCCGTCGATAATCTATAGTTTTCCAAGCACTAAAGGCGAAGCCGCTTCGCTTTCGCGTATGGATATAAGAAAATTATCACTGGAATAGGTGCTCGGTAAAGGTTTTGTTACCCCGACGCTACGTCGGGGACAAAGCCCTTTATCGTCCCAACAGCAATTTCAACTCCGCCGGACTGGGCGAATATAATTCGGCGTTCTCAAAAGAAACAAACCCCCTCAAAACCAAATCTGCCAGTGAACGATTCAAAGATATCATCCCCTCCTCCAAACTTGTGTCAATCACCATATCGATTTGATGCACCTTTCCTTCGCGCACCAAATTACGCACTGCCGTGTTGGCAATCAAGAGCTCGATGGCGTTAATCATGCCTCCCTGCTCGCAAGGAATCAACCGACGCGACAAAATTCCTAAAAGCGTCGCGGACAATTGAGACCTGATCTGCTGCTGCTGATGAGGCGGAAAAATATCGATAATCCTATCAATGGTTTGAGAAGCGGTGTTGGTATGAAGAGTGGAAAAGATCAAGTGCCCGGTTTCGGCGGCCGTGATAGCCGTTGAAATTGTTTCCGGATCGCGCATTTCCCCAATCATCACTACATCGGCGTCCTGTCTAAACATAGAACGCAGGCCCCGATGAAAATCCAAAACATCAATCCCAATCTCTCTTTGGTCAATGAGACATTTATCCTGCTTAAACAGATATTCAACCGGGTCCTCAATGGTGATTATGTGATCGAATCTCGTATGGTTAATCTCATCAATCATGGCGGCTAAAGCCGTTGATTTTCCGTGGCCCGACGGACCAACGACAAGAAAAAAGCCTTGGGTCGCGCGGGTAAACTGAGAGAGTATCAGGGGCAAACTCAACTCCTCAATGGTTCTGATTTTTGAAGGAATAAAACGAAACTCCGAACTCAAAAAACCCATCTGGCGATAGATATTAGCCCGAAAACGAGCCTTATTAAGATAGTTGCAAGCGAAATCAATGTCTTTTTGGACCTGAAGCTTTTCTTGCTGGTCGGGATTCAACAAAGAAAAAGATAATTCTTTGACGTCTTCTTCCGACACGATCGGCCTATCCTCTATCGGATGCAGACTGCCGTCAATCCGCAAAATAGGCCGGCGACCGACAATAAGATGAAGATCGGTAGCGTTTTTTTTCAACACCTCCTCCAGTAAAACATACATTTCTTGTTGACGATTGGGCATGCCAATTTTCTCAGCGAGGCGCCCAGCACTCTATGCAACTAGCAATAAGATACGGGGCGAGAAATCGCTGCGATTGTTAATATTTAAAACCAAATCTTTAACGTAGAGTGCTGGGCCGCCGAGATGTTAGAAAATTGAGCACCGAGCACATAAATTGAATAACTTTGTAATGCAATAGAAGAAAGTTTGAAAATATTCTTTATTTTCTAATCAAAACGAATTATTCAATTTATGTGCTCGGTAAAGGTTTGGCCGCAAAATTTCCTTCGCCTCCGACTTGGAAATTTTGCGGCCAAACCCTTTATGGACTAACAATATTATTGCAATCCTGCGTCAGTCTCTGAATTGAGCTGGTTTCCTGACAAAATCGCAGAGTATACGTCGGACCGACAGACCAATACCAAAATTTATACGTGGCGCCATCCAGGGGGTCTAACGGCACCGCGGATATCAAACGATTGCTTTTGAGACTGGCGGACAGATTGTCAGAACCGGTAACGGGCACCTCGCTATTCGCGCAACCGGAAGCAGAACAAGGATATTGCTGATAAATATTATGGTATAAAGCCAGGGCTTGAGCGATTTCCCGAATATCGACCGCCCGCTTGGCATCCCGGCTCTTTGCCTTGGATTGAGTTAAAGAAACCATAACAACCGCGGCAAGACAGGCAATAACTGCGATGACAACCAGAAGCTCGATAAGCGTGAAGCCCATTGCTCTTCGACAAACATGAATATTTTCTGCACCTCGTTGTCTCATTGGCCTTTCTTCATGTAACATGAGATGGTTACAAAACTCGTCGTATTGTCATTCTGAACTTGTTTCAGAATCTACTTCGTTCTAATAATCACTAAACTTAGATCCCGAAATGAATTCGGGATGACAGAGATGACAGATTAGATAGTTTTGTAACCATCTCATTATATGTTTCGTGTTATATGTAATTTACTCTTCCACCGCCCGCAATACCTCCTCAAGGCTGACTATCCCGCAAAGCGCCTTCAACAACCCATCTTGTTTCATGGTTATCATTTTCTGTCGATCGGCTTCTTTGAAAATTTCCCCCTCGGAAAGATTGTCCAACACAACCCGTTCAAGCTCTTTGGTCATGGACAATAATTCGAAAATCGCGATCCGACCCTTGGTTCCCTTATGATTGCAATATTTGCATCCCTTGGACTGATAAAGCTTAAACGGCTTTTCAATGTTTAAATCCTTTAAAACCTCCGCCGGCACCCTTGAAAACTCTTTCTCAATCATCTCCAAAACTTTCTGCGATGGCTCAACCTCTATTTTACATTCGGGGCAAAGCCGGCGAACCAACCGTTGGGCCATCGCCAAATTCAAAGAGGCGGGGATAAGAAACGGCTCGACACCCATATCAACCAATCTGGGAATAACGCCCACGGCGTCATTCGTGTGCAGGGTGGCAAGAAGAATATGGCCGGTCAGAGCGGCATGAACCGCCAAGCCGGCTGTTTCCGAATCGCGGACCTCGCCGACCATAATAACATCCGGGTCCTGCCGCAAAATCGACCTTAAGCCAGAAGCAAAAGTATAATGAATCTCCGGCCTGATCTGCGATTGATTAACGCCTTCTATATAATATTCCACTGGATCCTCCAAAGAAATTATATTCACCCCTTCCTGATTCATATCGCGCAAAACAGCGTTAAGAGTCGTGCTTTTCCCCGAACCGGTCGGTCCGGTGACCAAAATCATTCCGAACGGCTGGCTAATCCCCTTTTTCAAAGCCTCCAAATTGCTAGAAACCAAACCCAGTTCTTTGTAACCGAGCATCGCGGCGCTGGGATCCAACAACCTTAGAACCACCTTTTCACCTTGCATAGTCGGCAAGACCGACACCCGCAAATCAATTTTAACGCCTCCCATTTTCATCTGAAATCGGCCATCCTGCGGAACCCTGGTTTCGTCGATTTTCATATTCGACAAAATCTTGATGCGGGTAACTACGGCGGAGTGGACGTTTTTCGGGAGAAATAAACTGGCGTGTAAAATTCCGTCAACCCGAAATCTAACCTTGATTTCTTTTTCCAACGGTTCAATGTGAACATCGGATGCGCGCCCTTCAAAAGCGTATTTCATCACGACATCGACGATCTTGGTGATTGGCGCTTCAGCCAGAATTTCTTCGGCAGCCTCTTTCACTTCTATCTTTCCTTTCTTCTCCGCTCCCTTATCCACCTGCTTAAATTCCTTCAATGCCTTGCCGACTTCAGCCTTTAAATTTCTGTATTGCTTTAAACAATTAGAGAAATCGCTTTTGGTAATTATAAAAATTTCTGGACTCAATCCAGACCGCAAAGTAATAAACCTTAACGCCTCTCGGGCTTGCAAGTCATCTGGATCAACTAACCCCACCTTTAAAGTATTCTCGCTTTTTTCAAGGGGAATGATTTGATAGAACCTAGCCGCCTCTTCCGGCACCATCGCCAAAACCTCGTTGGGAATTTCTCGACCGCTTAAATCAATGTGGGGAAGACCCAGCCTTTGAGCCTTTTTCTGCGTTTCTTCAATCTCTTCAGAAGGTTTTTTTTGCGAAACAGCGGACACAAATCATGTAACAATGTAACATGTAACATGTAACAAACAAAAAATAATTCCCAACCAGACTCCCCGGGCCCTGTTGTGTTATGTTATGTGTTATATGTTATTGTGAGCGGGACGCTCACGCAAGCTACGCTTAATATGTTTTGTGAAATTTAGTATGGTATGAAAGGATTATTTCTTCCCTTCTCGCCGGACAAATCCAAGGGACTGCCAAGTTCCTGCAGACCATTGAAAACATCGCTATCAAAAACGCTGAAGTCTAAGCTGACGCCCTCGAGATTAAAAGCCTGACTCGTTGATAAATCGGGCGCGACAGACGGACCGGTCCCGCTTGTCGCGACAAGCTCCTCCTGACCGATCGGCTGTAAAACCGATGAGGCGGAGAAAAAACCGAAATACAAGATAAGAGCCGTCGCGACGAGCAAAATAATTAGAGCAACAAGCAACAACTTTTGTTTTTTGCCCCCCCCTTCAAAATTAAATTTTTGAGGGGACAAATTCAGTTGCTCAAGAGAGATTTGAGGAAAAATCGCCATATTTTTGGAAAAAATGCCTATATTTTGTAGAAGCTACTTTACGCCAACTTTTCTGCGCCATTTTACGCCAAGTGCCGCGTGGCGTTTTTTGACGTAGTCGTTTGACGTTAATCGGCTTCTATTTATTCTTTGTAATATATCTTTGCCGCTATTTTAAATTCAAAAATGTTCGCACTTTCACCCTTGCTGACAAAAGAGATTGATTGGATGTCGGTCAGCCGTATATTTTTCTCCAGTCCAGCCAGAAGACTCTTGAAAGACTCGTATGTCCCGGTAGTGGAAACATTAATCAGAATACTTCCGAAAGTAATGGGAATTCCCGCTTCATGAACGGTCAATTGAGCTTTGTCGTCAAGGGGCGGCGCGGCGGCTCCGCCTTCCCGATGTTGCTCGGCGAAACTAATCGCGCCCAAAATCATTCCTGACTGAAAGCTTAGATAATCGATGTTGTTCAAAAATCCGGCGGTATCTTTTGTATCCGGCAAAATTTTATACAATCTTTCAATCGATTCTTTGTTTTCCATATATCGCCACTTCAAACCTTCAAGCTGTTGCGCGAAAACATTAAGACTTTGAATCTTTTGTTGTTTTCTGCCGGCTTCCGCCCTGGCTGTTTTTATTTCCCGATACAATGGCAAAACATATTGCCAAATGACAAAAGCGGAAACCAACAGAATAACAATGGCAAAAATAGTTTTGATCCTCATTTTTTTATTACTTTTTAAATATGGATGGGTCTAAAACAATGATCATCTCAAAAGCAACTCCTCCTCTCTCGCCCAAATTAACCTTCCCGACTTCCACACTCCTAATCATCGGGTTGCCGTTCAAAATCGCTATCTGTTTCGCCAAAATATTATAGCCCGCCGCCACTCCGCTTAGAGACACTCTGGCGCCATCTGTCTGAAGGTCTAATTTATCGTAATACACCTCTGGCAAAGTTGATTCCTCAATAAGCCGGAATACCCCGGCGGGAAAAATGTGTTCTTTTAAAAAGGGCTGGGCGGCTTTCAAACTTTGCTGCAGCCGCCTTATTTTCTGCGCCGATTCTTTATTCTCATCGCTTTGCAACTCGGCTATTTTCGCGTCCAGACCGCTGATTTCTTTTTCTAAATATTTTTTATAGTAACTTAATCCCAGCCAGCCGCCGAACACCAAGATCATCAGCAAAATTGGCGCTGCTAAAAACCACCTTGCCCCTTTCGTTTCTGTTTTTGGGGGAGGGCTAAAACTCGGCAGCACCGATAGTTTCACGCCCGCGCCGCTCGAATACGGAGTAGCGGCCGCCCGAGGATCAATGCTACTCGTTGATTTTTTAGAAAGAATATCCATGCCTCCTACAAATTACGAATTTAATCTAATTACGAATATTGACAATTCTTTTAAACTGCACACCGTTTCTAGTGAAATTCGCTAATATTCCTAATTTTAAATTCGTAGCTTTTAAATAACTATAAAGCTGGTCTATGTTGTTTTTTAAAAATCTTTCGCCTTTCTTAATTTCTATAATTATTTTCTCAGCGACAATGAAATCCGCAAAATAAAGAATGTACTTACCTCCGCCCAAATCTATTTTGATTTTCACCTCTATTTTATATGGGATTTCCAGTAAATCAAAAATCTGAGCGATAGCTTTTTGGTAGTATTTTTCCTGATGCCCGGGACCTATCTTGTTAAAAACATCGAATAAAACTCCGATTATCTTATAACGGGCGGGGATGCCCGATATATCGAGCGCGCCGCTCGTTATAACTTAAGTCTGGATAAACTAAGTCTTTCTTATTAATACGCTGATACGCCATTCGTAATTAGTGTCAATTCGTAATTTGTAGGTGTCTATTCCCTCATCGCTAATCCCGCCGCCACCCCTAAAGACGGGCTCATCTCTTTTAGGGCCGGCTCCAATCCCTTCGGGTAATTAATATTTTCAAAAGGATTACCTATCACGACTTCGAAATCCAGCCTATCTCGCAAAATCCTACCGACATCGAGAACCTGCAACCTGCCGCCCGTTAAAATATATTTGGGAATTGCCGCGGAATGACCCTTCGCCTTATAGGAATTCAAAATACTGTTAATGCCTCCAACTAAAGCGTCGTCATCCAATTGGCCGCCTTCGGGATGACCGTTTTTTTTAAGGTTGTAGACAAGACGGATGAATCCCTGATCTATTAAGGTAATATTGGTAAAAAACGAACCGATGTCCACCACGATGAATAAATCCTTTGATTCGCCAACCAACGCCCTTGCCAAGCTGAAACTCTCTGGCTCCAAAGCTTTCACCTCTAAATTGGATATTTGGGCGATTTTCGTATATTTGGCCACTGCTTCTTTCAAAATAGCGACTACCAACACATTAACCGACTCCGATTGTTTTTTGTCAGTTTCGAGTTTCTGCTCCTCTTTTTCCTCTTTCCCTTTTTCCTTTTCTCGGTCAGCCGGTTTTTGTTTCTCTTCTGTTTGCCGCGGGGCGGGGATGACAGACCAATCAAGAAATACCTCCTCCAGCGGAATAGGAACATATTTAGCCGCCTCAAAGGGAACGGCGGCGTTAATCTCTTTATCTCCCATCGCCGGAAGCTCTATGGTGGCAAAAAAAGTGGTAAAGGTGGGCAAAGAAAAATAGGCTTTTCGCGCCTTCGCCTGTGAACGGACTAACAATTCTTTGATGATCTGGCCGATTTCCTGATCGGAAAACGCTCCTAAAATTGAATTGGGGGGCAATCCGGCCCTAAATATGGCTTCATCCTGGCCATCGATTTTTTTACCATTTTTGCTGTCGCCCTTTTCGTCGTCTTTGGTTTGTTTTTTCTCCCCCTGAACAGAATTAACTCCAGACAAAGATTCTTTGCCCAAAGATGCCAAACCATAGGTTTCCAGACTCAACTTTTGGTCGTCGGAAATAATCTCAACCAATTTGATGGCGGAAGTGCCTATATCAATTCCCAGCCGTCCTTTTGTTTCTGCCTCAAATAAACTATGAATCCAATTAAACATCAAGGTTTTAAATAGCTATTGATGCGAGAAAATCTCGCATCGCGCGCATTATTAATTATATATCGCCACGATAAAAAATGCTATACAAAGTTATCCACACATCTTCATGCAACACGAGGCATGTAACATGTAACAATTTCGGAAGCGCTGTTATGTGTTACAGTTATATGAATTACGGCTTCAGCGGCTGCCCACTCGCTCCTCCCGTCTCAGGAACCGGCGCTTGCGTTCTTTGGTCAGGCGGCGGCGCTGGCGGAACAACCGTCTCGAGAGCTCCGCGTCCGACATTCAGATTGTCTAAAATTTTCTTAACCTCGGCATTATCCGGATTAAGTCTGGCAATCTTTTCGAACTGTTCCTTGGCTCTATTTTTTTGACCTTGGATGTCATAGATCAAACCAAGAAAATATCTGGCGTTGGAATAATCGCTGTTCAGCTCCACCGCTCTTTCCAGGACCAAACGAGCGCCATCCATCTGCTTGTCGGCATAAAGCAAATAGCCCAACTGGAAAGCGGCGCCTGCGTCGGAAGGATTTAAATTATAATAGTCGGCGCTTTTAGCAATGGCGTTTTTAATGTCGCCCTGGCGGGTATAGGCTTGCGCCAAAAGCAGGTGCGCCTGGCTATAATCAGGCTTCAGCTCTATCGCCCCGTTCAACACTCTAATGCCCTTGGCGATGTTATCGTTTATCTTCTGTTTCATAATGTCAATTTGCGCCTGGTCCGGCTTTTCGGCGGACAACGCCTGATTCAGCTGCGTGTCAACCTTGCCGGAAACCGCCAGATGGGCGCGGCCAAGATCAACCAGCAGCGCCGGGTTTTGCGGCTCCAGCCGGCTTGCCTCCTGGTATGCTTTTATCATCCAATCTTCCGCTCCATCCACAAAAAGCAGTACGCTTTCATAGGCATAGCCAAGGTTCGACCAATTTGCCGACTCGTTAGGATCCAGGTTTTGCGCCTGTTTGGCGAAAGAAACCGCCTGCGCCATATTATTCTGGAATTCCGCCCGCAGAGATTCCGCGGCAATGCCGGAAGCGGATTGCAAACCATCCAAAGCATTCTTGGTTTTAATCAGAAAAAGCTGGGAGGCGGTTCGCTGATAAACGTCAACTACGGCGTCCAGCCTTATCGCTTTTCCAATTTTTTCAAAAGCCAAATCGGGATTCTTGCCCTGGTTAAACTCGTTCACCCCGGAAGCGTAATAAAGAGAGGCGACGTATTTCTGGCTTTCAACATATAAAATGGATACCGAACCGATCATCAAGATTATCAGCAGCAATGAAATTATCATCGTTCTTTGCGGCGAAGCGAGAAGGGAAATTTCCCGAAGCGAATCGTCATTGCGAGGAGTGAGCGAAGCGAGCGACGAAGCAATGACGCGGTGTTCCGTCGGGATTGCCGCGTCCGCCGACTGGCGGACTCGCAATGACGAACTCACTCCGCGGCTCGCCAGCATCAGACCCAGCGCGATAAAGGCAAACATCAGCAATGAAAAATTAGCGGGGTACAAAAACCACGAGACAAAGAAATAAACCACGGCTGACACGAACACAACGCTTAAAGCTTCGATACTCGTTTCCGCCCCGCCAAGCAAACCCGACCTCCAAAAAACCTGCCAAAGAAAAGCAAAAATTAAAAACGCCAGGGCCAAAACTCCAAGGACTCCGGTAGTCGCCAGGGCGGTTAACGCAAAACTGGATCCCTGGTTGAAACGCACCCCCCAAAAAAGATTCTCAACCGGATTCTGGTTATTCAGCGGCCCGCGATAAAGGCCGTAATCAAAAGTAAACGTTGCCGGACCCGACCCCAGCAAATCCGTCGAAATCCCCTTAGATTTCAAAACCTCTTTGGCGATATTGTAGGTTGCGCGGCCGGTCGGACTCACCTCCTGCGAAAACGAAAAGAAAACGGGCATCCGGACCAAAAGAAGAATTACCGATATTCCCAAAATAATCAGGGGCAATATCAGTTTCTGGGCCCTTAAAACTTTTTGAGCGCCTCCCCTGATCCCGTGGGCCTCCTTGGCAAATAAATAGGCGGCGAAAAAAAGCATTGCTCCGCTCATTGACCACCAGGCGGCCCGGAAATTTATTAAAACCAGCTCTATCACCAAAACGGCCGCCAGAATGTAAGTGCCGTATTTAACGAATACCTTTTTTCTGTCCGTTTCCGCCCCGCCGCCCTCAAAAGCCTTGCCGGCTATCATGCCGATAACGACAACCAAGCCGAATCCTAACAGCAAAGCAAGGCTGTTCATTGTGCCGATCGTGTTAAAATCAACCGCTTTAGCAAAATCCCAAGCCCGCCCAGAGCTTGCCGAATGGGGCAAAAGATTGATGTTGAATATCTTTAGGCCGGTAAAGACTGCCAGAAACGTTAAAGAAGCTAAAAATACATAAACGGCGTTAAAAACCGATTCCCCTCTTTCCCGTTCTTCGTCTTTAAAGAAAGTCGCGCCGATAAGGAAGAAGGCCAGAACATATTTAATGAGATTCAAAAGACTGTCCGGCGCGACGCCGACCAGACCGATACTCTTATATTCCGACATCGAGAAAAAAGAAGATGCCGCCCAGACGGCAACCAGCGCCCAAGCTCCGATGTTTATCGGAGTCCTTGCCCAAATCAGTTTTCCCGAAGCAATGGTTTTCGACAGCCAGGCAATCAGGGCGATGGCGATAAGAACCGCGGCCAGAAACTGTTTGTTTTGGGCAATTGGCTCCGCGCCCCACGGTAAAAAGAATAGGGGCGTCAGAAAAATCAGGATGTAAAGCGCGTATTCGGTTATACGCTCCCAAACCCAGCCCGCTTCGCCGAATCGAGACGAGCCCGCCTTATCGGGAACAGACCCGACGCCCCGGTCGCCGTTACCGGTCTGGACCGAAAGGCCGACCCTCTCTCCGGCGAGTACATCAACAACATTAACCTGCTCCGAACCCAACGATTCGGAAACTTCCTGTTTATTTCTTTTGATATCCATACCTAACATTTTTTTTGCACGCTTCGCCTTAAGAAACCCACTCCAAGTCTGACTTGGTCCGTAAGAATCCTAAGAAACTTAAAAATCAAAGCGTGTTTAGTTCAATTTTAACAAAGAATGCCATAAAAAACAAAGAACATGCCACCCTATTCTGGACTCTTGAGGTATTTTAAAATTTGGCATGCTTAGCTG
>CAYYTW010000012.1:0-24410 GCA_964474765.1 uncultured Candidatus Saccharibacteria bacterium | reverse complement strand
GCTTCGCCAATTATATTATACCCGAGTGGTGCACTTCAAAGGTAAATTTACGAAACAATTAAAGTGTCGCAGGGAGATACGCGGTGCTCTATGCAAAGATTCCAAACAAAGAAAAACATTGGCAGCCGCATCTGGAAACTTATTTTAACAGCTATTTACGCCGCTGCATAAAGGGTTCTGCTGCCGATATGGGCGAGAGCGCAAACAACTACCGCGCATTCCTCTCTTTCGCCACGCCCTCGACTCGTCCAACCGGACACCGAGATGTTAATTTTGCGAACGTTTGCTGGGATACGCCATGTGGAATCGTTTTGGCCCATCAATATCTTATAAACGACAAAAAAGAATATCGAGGACTAGCCTGTGTGGGATTTACAATTGAGAAATCAATTATTCACATCAGACAAATCCAAGGAGCGCGTTATCGGCAAGAAGAGCTCTTGCCGTTGCGTTGGGAAAAGCTGCTGGTCAAGGTGGTTATCGAAATAGCGCGACAACTGGGATTCAAAACGGTTGAAATTCTTCCGGCCGAAAAAAACGAGTGGCGAGATCTGATCAGCTACTCCCAGCTTAAACTACGCTATGACGTCACCGCGAAAAGAATGGGTTTCAAATGGAATCCCCAAAAAAGAGTTTATGAATTCGCGCTGTAACCGCTCTATTGTCAGGGCGGTTTTTCAATACAAAAAAGCCGCGTGGTCGCGGCCCGTTTAGAAATTAAGAATAATTATTTTTTGCAACCCTATTCAACCGTCACGCTTTTGGCAAGGTTGCGGGGCTTATCCACGTCTAAACCTTTTTGAACGCCGAAATAGTAAGCTAACAGCTGGAGAGGAACAACAGAAATCAGCGGCGTCAGCATTTCTAAAGTTTTGGGGATATAGATGACATCATCAACCAGTTTTTTTATCTCTTTATCCCCAACTGTGGCAATAGCGATAATTTTTCCGCCTCGCGCTTTGATTTCCTGAACGCCGGAAATCGTTTTTTCATAAACGCTATCTTTGGTAACAATGACGACTGAAGGAAATTCCTCGTCGATCAAGGCAATTGAGCCATGTTTCATTTCGCCGAAAGGATAACCCTCGGCATGAACATAAGCGATTTCCTTGATTTTGAGCGCGCCTTCAAGGGCAATCGGGTAATTATACTTTCGGCCGAGATATAGGAAATTGGAAAATCCGAAATATTTCCGCGCGATTTTTTCTATCTCTTTCGCCTGTTTCAGAATCGCCTTGATATAATTTTTTATTTCGGCCAATTCATTAAGAATTCTTTTTCCCATCACGCAAGACATTTGTCGCTGGCGACCCAGAAAAACGGTTAGTAACGCTAGAATAGCCAACTGAGAAGTAAACGCCTTGGTTGAGGCCACGCCGATTTCCGGCCCGGCGTGATTATAAATTCCGGCCTCGGTTTCGCGGGCAATAGTCGAACCGACGGCATTAACAATGCCCAGAGCTAACGCGCCTTTATTCTTCGCTTCCCTGACCGCCGCCAAAGTATCAGCCGTTTCACCGGATTGAGAAACAGCCAGAACCGCGGTTTTAGAATCTAAAATCGGCTTTCGGTAGCGAAATTCCGAACCATATTCAACATCGGCGCGAATCCCGGCGTATTCTTCCAGCATATATTTACCGACCAAACCGGCATAATACGCCGTGCCGCAGGCGACAATGACCAGCCGATTTATTTCTTTCAAACGCTCCCTGACATCTTCGAGTCCGCCCAGCTTGGCATTGCCATCAGTGGACAAGACGCGGCCCCGAATCGCGTTTCCAATCGCCTCAGGCTGCTCAAAAATTTCTTTCAGCATGAAATGCGCGAATCCCTGTTTTTCCGCTTCTTCAATACTCCAATCAACCCGATCGACGCGCTTATCAATTCTGATTCTTTCCAAATTGCTTACTTCGTAGCCATCGCGGCTAACCACGACCATCTCGCCGTCGTTCAAATAAACCACTCTATCGGTGTAGCGAATGATCGCCGCCACATCAGAAGCAATAATAAATTCGTCTTTGCCGACTCCCAAAATCAACGGGCTGCCTTTGCGAGCGGCAACAATCTTATTCGGCTCCCGTCGGCTCAAGACCGCTATGCCATAAGTTCCCGCTACTTTTAAAAGAGCTTTCCGTACCGCTTCTTCCAAACAGTCTTCCTGATAATACTCTTCTATCAGATGCGCGACAACCTCCGAGTCAGTTTCCGAAGAAAATCGGTGCCCACGCTTTTTCAGGCTTTCCTTCAATTCTTTGTAATTCTCGATAATCCCGTTATGAACCAGGAAAATTTCCTGGCGGCAGTCGGTATGCGGATGGGCATTTTCTTTTGACGGTCTGCCGTGAGTTGCCCAACGCGTGTGAGCAATTCCGGCTGTTCCCGAAAAATCACGATTACCGACTTGCTTTTCTAATTCCCCCACTCTGCCGACGGCTTTGAGCATCGCGACTCCGCCGTTCTCCGCCACCGCGAAACCGGCGCTATCATAACCTCGATACTCCAACCTCTTTAACCCATCCATTAAAATAGGATAGGCCTTATTCTTTCCGATGTATCCGACTATTCCGCACATAGACCCTCCTTCATTTAGTAAAAATGGGGGCCGGAAAAGCCAAGCCCCAAATCAAGTTAGCTACCAACATTGTTTATAATCGCTTCTGCTTCGTTCAAATCTACCGCTTCAAAATCGCATTGTTCATTTTTTTTGTCGCTATACCGTCCCCCAACCCGCCTAATCAGTATGGTAACTACCTGCGGGTATTTCTCCTTCACTTCGCGGATAATTTCAGCTCTATCATCCAGAAAGATTATCTTTTTGTTTTTGTTCTCATCGCCTTCAAGAATCGTCTTGATCCCCGCTGATTTCGGACCGCTTAAAACAATGACTTTCTTAAAAAAGCTGACGATCCCACTGCGTCTTATTTTTGAAGACTGCCATTCGCTATCGCCAAAAGAAACAAGGTGCAAACCTCTTTCGTGATTTCTCTGAAGAAAACTTAGTGCGTCCGAAAAAACATATTGCTCACAACCACCATGAATGAATCTGCTCGCCGCCCCGCCTAATCCATCAAGACTTTTTCCTAATTTCTCCTCTATCGCCTTAATATGCCTTGCGGGATCGTATTTCTTTTGCTGCGCGTCTTCACCAGAACCATAATAGCATTCTTTAAAAATGTCTTCCGAAATCCCATAAGCAAGAAATATCTTCTTGTAGTTTCGAACAAACGTTTTTGTATTGAAGATAACATCGTCAAAATCAAGAACTATTTTCATATAAACCTCCGTTTGTTAAAGTCCTAAAAAGAAAGTCTATTCTAAACAATCTCTTTTATCAAGCTCCCGTTGCCTTCCCGCTCGGCGATAGTCATAATCACCACAGCTAACTTATTGCCGTCGTGACGAATAAAAGAACGGCGGGAAGCTATTGCGTCGTCCTTAGAATAACGGGGAATTCTCGCACCCAGAAGATCGGCTAAAACAACTTTATATTTCCTATTGGCTCGATCTTCCCCACAAAATTCTACAAGACTCTCTCTCTGGCGGTTATATTTGGCAATCAATTTCATATTTGGCCGCTTGACATTATAGGTTACAAAATTTATTCTTTTCGCGCCTAGCGCGTTATTAACCGCATCAACATAGTCGTCCAGGTGAAATTTCTCCGTCTGGCCTTTTTTGTTGACCAAATTGGAATTATAAATAACTTTGGCTTTTGATTTTACAATCGCCTCAGCAATGCCGCCTACCAACAAATTCGGCATGACGCTGCTGTAATGATTGCCAGGCCCGATCACGATAACATCCGCCTCTAAAATTGCCTTAACAGCTCCGGGGTTAGCCCTAGCTCTTGGTCTTAAGCAATATTTTTTAATTCCGATTTTTTCGATTGACAAATCAGTGCTGATTTTTTTCTCCTCATCCAGAATCTCGCCATTTTTTAGCTCCATATAAAGCTCAACGTTATCTTCTGTTACGGGAATAACCTCGCCCCCGACGTTTAAGATTTTCCCCGCTTTTTCCACGCCATCCGAAAAGCTGCCTTCTATTTTTTCCAGAGCCGATAAAAAAAGATTGCCGAAATTATGCCCCCTTAAACTTCCTCCGCCAAACCGATAATTCATCAGCTTGCGCAAAGTTATGGAAGAATCGGACAATGCCACCAAACACTGCCTAACATCACCGGGGGGTAAAACACCTAATTCGTCCCTTAAAATTCCCGTTGATCCACCGCTGTCGGTCATAGAAACAATAGCCGAAATATTGACCGGGTAATTTTTCAAGCCGGACAAGAGCACAAAACTGCCCGTCCCTCCACCAATTGTAACGATATTTTTCTTTTTCATGTTTTTTCATGTTTTTACACTCCAATCATATCCTGCCCGCCCCCAAAATTCAAGACAAAAAACAAAATCGGATCTTCGCGGATCCGCTTTTGTGTAAAAAAATGCGGGGCGTTCCAAGGCGGGTAAAAATTACTTTAATTCCGCCTTCGCTCCGGCCGCCTCCAGCTTTTTCTTGATTTCTTCCGCCTCTTCTTTCTTTAAACCCTCTTTGACCACCTTCGGCGCGCCATCAACTAAATCTTTGGCCTCTTTCAAACCAAGGGTTGTTACTTCCCTGACTACCTTAATAACGTTGATTTTTTGGTCACCAACGCCAATTAAATGCACGTCAAAAGAAGTCTTCTCTTCCTTGTCCGCCGCAGCTTCAGCGGAAGTCGATGCTGCCGCCACCATCACCGGCGCGGCCGCGCTGACGCCAAATTTTTCTTCGAGAACCTTAACTAATTCTGATAAATCCAAAACAGACATTTCCTCAATCTGTTTGACTAAGTCTTTAAATTTTTTGGGGACTTCCACCTCTTTGGCGGCGTCCTCTTTTTTTGTTTCTTCGACCATAAGTTTCTCTACGAGCTACGAATGATTTACGAATATACAAATACGTTTTCGTATATTCGTACCTTTTCGTATTTCGTAGCTATTGTTTAATTTGACTTTTATCCACCGAAGCACATTGCCGAAAAGCAATTATTGTTCGGCGATTCTTGAAACTTGATTATCAAACTTAGTTGCGTTTTTCCGCGTAGGCGGATAAAACTCGAACCAATCCCCGGGTATTGCCTTGTAAAACATTAACCATGCCAGACATTGGCGCCGATACGGTACCAACAAACTTAGCCAGCAATTCTTCTCTTGTCGGAAGCTTGGCCAGAGCGCTAACAGATGCCGCGTCAAGACTATTCCCGCCGACGATGCCGGCAATTATCTTAAAAATTTTATTTCCTTCCGAAAGCTTGTGCGTCGTTTTAGCCGCTCCAACCTCGTCTCCGTAGCCAAAAATTAACGCAAGCTGCCCCTTTATTTGAGCAATATCAAAACTTAAACCGCTTTTTTTCATGGCCAAATCAACCAAGCGCCGTTTAAAAACTTTCAATTCCGCACCTACCTTTTTCAATTCTCTTCTGAGCTCCGCCATTTTGCCAACTTTCATTCCCGAATAATCAATTAGAACCAGGGCTTTCATCTTATCCAGTCTTTCGCTCAACTCCGAGACTGTTTCTTCTTTTTGTTTTCGCGTAAGCATAAAAAATACGGCTCCCGCCGCGACAATCTCATAGAAGCCAGCTAACGCTAAAAAATCATCCGCCAATTTACGCCAACTTGGCATTTTTTGGCGCCTTTTTTGGCGTCTTTTAGCTTCTACTTCATGTGTCTCGGCAGGCTTGTCCTCCGAAGGAGAAATTTTTTTATTGCCCGCCTTCTCCGCCAGTTGGCGGATACGACGGGTAAACCTGCTGTCTTCGACCTTTATTTGATTATTTTAACACCGGATCGCTCTTTTTTGCTTTGGGCAAAATTATTTTTTCTAAAAAGTCTACGCGTTTTTGCAATTCGACAATTTCAAATCTATAAGCAACATTGTCCAGCCTTAATTTTATGTCTTCCTGACCAACCTCGAGATTAGAAAGTCGCGCCTCCATAGTAGACATCCTCTTTTCTATTTCGCCAAATCTTTTATCCATACCATCAAAACCACACTTTATCATTCCCGCCAAATTGTCCAAAGTAATCTTTTTTGCCATATAGCTGTAGTATATGTGTTTTATTGCCCGGCTGTCAACACTTTCAAATAACTTATCCCCAAACTCCCCTGCCGCTTCTGGCCCATTGGCAGTAATGATTTTTCCATCAACCACCACTGGCTCTTTCATATATTTCGCGCCGTTTTCCTCTAAAATTTTTATTGCGGTTTTATCCATCGGGCTCGACCAGACAGTCGCTTTTTTTCCGTTCAGCGCTCCGGCCTTGGCTAAAATGGCTGGCGCGATGCAGATAGCGGCCAAAATCTTGTCTTTTTCAACCGCCTCTCGCGCTATTCGATGACACTCCAAGTTTTCAATGTATTTCCGCGCCCCCGGCCCGCCGATGAAAACAACGGCGTCGAAATCGTCAACATTAACCTCTTTAAATGTTAAATCCACGACCGCCTCTCCTCCGCTGACGCCCAATGCTACACTCTTTTTATCGCTGGCAACTGTTATCTTCGCCCCCGCCTTCTCCCCTCCTTCGCGCAAGGCTACGGATGGGCGTTGCAAAATTTCCCGCGGGATAAAATACTCCTCGTCTTTAAAATCGCGGAAGGCGATAATCATCAATATTTTTTTGTTAGAAATCTTCTGTTCCATATTCTTCCATATTCTTCCATATATAAAATCATTAAAGGCAGCGGCCATTAAAACTTTTTTATTTTACAATTCGTTTCTTTCTAAAAGATGAAATGACCCTTTTTACGCGCTCAATAAATTCATCAAGATCGATGCTTTTATGAATATAATCAACCGCCCATAGCTCTTTTATCGCCTTTTCAGCTTCAAGCGAAAAATCTTCGTTGGTGAAAAAAACTATTGGCACATTCGCCGTTCGCGGCTCTTCCTTTAGTCGTTTGGCGACAACAAAACCATCCGTACCCGGCAGACGAAAGTCCAGAAGAATTAAATCTGGCAAAAAACGTCGGGCCATTTCTCGTCCGACATCTCCATTAGCCGCATACAAAACCTCAAAACCATTAGCCGAAAGTTTAGCCCCGAAAAGCCTTTGAATTAAGGGGTCGTCGTCGATAATAAGAATATGTTTTGGGGAAGAAGGCATAATTTAAGCAATGGCGATTGGCAAAGAAAAGCTAAAGGTCGAACCATTGTCCCTTTCGGATACCACCCAAATTTTGCCATTCATTTTTTCCACAAGCTGTTTAATAATCCAGAGGCCCAAACCGGTACCCGGAATACTTTCTGTCCCTTCGGCTTTAATGCGGGAAAATTTCTCAAATAATTTCAGCTGGTTCTCTTTAGTAATGCCAATACCAGTATCTCGAACGTGCGTAATAAGCATTTTATCTTTTATTTCATGATTAACAGTGATTGTCCCCTTACCAAGCGTGTATTTAATCGCATTATCAACTAAATTCTTAAGTATTTCTCTCAGCTTTCCCTGATCGGCCAATATGTTAGGCAAATCATTTTGGGGATTATAAATTGTTTCTATGAATTTTTCATCGGCCAAAATTTTCAATTCTGCCAAAACGCTTTTTGTTTCTTCAACTAGATCAACCGGTTTAACTTTAATTTCGATTTTGCCGGCTTCGGAACGCGCCACCTGGAGCAAATCATCAACCAGCTTACCAAGACCCTCACCGGCTTTATTAATCGGAACCAAGGCCTCTTCGATTCGTGCAGGCACACGACCCATTGCTCCCCCCGCGATCATTGAAAGATAACCTTTGATTACCGTAACCGGCGCGCGAAGTTCATGGGCGGCGATAAATACAAATTCGTTTCTTAACGTCTGCACCTGTTTTAATGCCTCGCCCAACAAATTAAATGCGCCGCCCAAATCTTCCAGTTCATCGCCAGTTTTAATTTTCACCCTATAATCAAAATTGCCCGCACCCATTGCTCTTACCCCTTCCTCCAATTTTCTGATTGGCCAAATCAATTCGCTGATAATTAAAAAAATGACCAACAAAACAATAACCAAGCTGAAAAACGAAAATATTACTATCTGTTTCATAATCGTCTCAATAATAGCTTCCGCATCAGAAGTTGGCCATTCAACAAAAATTCCCCAATTTAAGTTAGGTATTTTTTTGCCCGCCGCAATAACCTCTTGGCCAAAAACGCTGGTGAATTTATCTTCCCTTTTTAATCCTGTTTGTTCTTGACCAGCCAAAATGTTCTGAATCCTGACAAGAAAAGACAAATCGAGTTGCTTTTGGAACAAACCGGGGACAGAATGCGCAAACAAAATTCCGCGGCCATCAACCAGAAAACTGTAGCCACTGACGCCCAACATCGTCCTATCAATTATTTGCTCTACGCGTTTTAAACTTACCTCTCCGATAAGCGCGGCAACAATTTTACCATTAACGTTCCGTACCGGCGTGGCAATTATTATCATTGAACCGGAGAGCGTATAATTAACCGGACCAAAATAATCCTGGCCGCCTATCACTCGATTCCAAAAAGGAACTCGCGCTAAATCGCTAGAAATTATGCCCTCATCTAAAATTTCCGCCCCCGCATGCCGATTGACAAAAGACGCGATCTTGCCGGAAATATCCACAAAATAAACGCTTTCTATCCATTGATTTTCCTTAACAATTCCATTCAATACATTGTCCAAGTCCTCTTTTTTTATAAGATATTTCGTTCTTCCTCCTTCTTCAACAATAAGTTGTTCTATCGACAGATTAAAGCTAATTTGAAAAATACTTACGACTTCTTCAACAAAATTTTGAATTTCCTCTTCTTTTTGCAAAAGAATTTGTTTTTCTAAGCTGGCAATATTGTGGCGGTGGCTGCTGTTCAAAAAACTAATAGCCACAAATCCCATTAGGATAATCGGGATAGTGGAAACCAATATCATGAAAAATAAAAATCGCCGACCCAAACGGCTTTTTATCAAAGAAAATATCTTCAATCGGCTAAAAATATTAAAGTTCATGTTCATCAATATTAATAGCGGCTATCACAAGCCCATCTCTTCTAAAATTTCTTCGTCTAAATAATTAAATGCCAAAGGCCGCACCAAGCCAAAGCCCATTATGTCCAAAGAGCTGGACTTGCCGTCTTGCTCATCATAATGATCGGGGATGCCCAAAGTATGAGCAAATTCATGATAAAAGATGGTCGCGCCGCTTTCCTGATATCTTTCGTTGGTCAAATAAGAACTGGAGAGAAATATCACATTTTCGCTGGCGCTCGCTCCCACACCTTCATATAACACGCAATAAACAATATATTCGCCGCTTGCGCTCCCAACAAAGCTTTCATCAAATAAATCCCCTCCGTAAGTTAACAGCCGCGCCTCTAACTCCCGATAGACGTTTCGCAACGCCGCTGGATTGCCGCGTCCAGTCGTTTCGGTATCATAAAAACTACTGTCCTCCCTGCCAATAATCGGCTGTGGATAGATATCAAATGATACTTGCGACAAATCCTTAAAAATAACTTTGTGGAATCGAACGATATCTTCTAAGGTTTGAGGCAAAGCAGATTGCCATTGAGAAAAAATGTCGCCCCCTTTGTCATTGGGCACAAAATAAACCGCTTTAATTCTTATTTTCGATAAAGAAAGGGTAGAATTTTTATAGTAATGCACCGCTGACGAAGACGGCAAACCCTCAACTAAATCATCGCCTCGCCGAATAAAAACAAAATACCCGCCCGCACAAACGCCAGCCAAGACAATAAAAACAACGGCTGTCTTGTAAATATAACTTGCCACTCCGTTCATTTGGAGAAAAAGATGAAGACGCCCCCTTAAGGTTTGATAATCGTCTCGCCGATCGCAAAACTGCCAAATTCCATTTTATTAACCGCAATCAAATCTCTAACATTATAACCACAGGCAGCAAAGACGGGCATTGAAACGAATTGATGAAGAGCATTATTCGCGTCTTTCCAGTATAAACCACCTGCGCCCTTCTTTTGATAAATTGGTGCGTAAGAGAAGGAGTCCATCATAGGCTGACTGACAATCGAAATCTTGTTCCAATCTAAACCATACGATTCAAAAATCTCAATCGAAGCTAACTTGCGTTTGAAGTTTTTTTCCAACCGATAAACATCGGGGCTATCAGCGGTTTTAATCAAATTAGCAATAGGAATGGCGTTTAATCGAGAATTGGAAATAGTTTGCACGGCGCCCCAATCATAACCGGAATCATTAAAAACCGCGACCGACCGAATCAATGATTTCAAACCATTATTGACCACCCAAATCGCTGAACCAGAACTCTTAAACAAAGAGGCGGCAACGACTTGTTCTCCGCCGACTTCTACCAAAACCGCGATTGCGTCTTGGTTGGTTGATTCATTTCCAGCCGGATCAACTGCTCGAACAACGAAATAATAAGTTTTCTCGCCGGAAAGCCCCGAGTCGATTCGGCTCGTTCCTGTCAAATCGTTATAAATCAACGCGCCCAACTTTCCCGATTCGGTTGACCGATAAATTTTGGCGTGATGAAAATCCTGAACCGGATTCTGCCACCCTAATTTAACCTGACCAGGAGCTATCTCTATGGCCGTTATTTTTGCCGGCGCCGAAGGCGGAATAATATCGGCCGCCGAAACAATCGCGAAGCGCGTAAAATGATTAACCGCGGCGGTAACACAATTCTTATCCTGATTAACTACCGACTTATCTACTGTTTTCCAAGTTCCATTGGTTTCGTCCCAAAAAGCCATAAGTAAATTTTCTTCCCTTGTGCCAAGATTTGTTACTTCGTTTGTGTTATAGGGAATGGTGATAACTACTTCTGTATTAAATAAAGGAACAAGTTGATCATTAGCATCGCGCGCTTCAAAATTGTAAGCAACGCCCACAATCCTAATCTCTCCTTGAGAAGGAGCGCGGCTATCAGGAGCAATACTAATACTGATCGAACCAGAGGTAGATACCGCATTCGCTGGAGCAACCACCGTTGGCCCGTTTATCACCTCAACCACCGCCGGTTTGGTTGCTTCAGCCGTCTGAATCACCGATGACGGCAATTGAACAAATTTGGCCAAATAAATATCCTGAGCCAAATCAGCATCGCCAACCCGCAAACCGACTTCGCTTGATTTATAAAATACTCCCTCAATTTCCCTTCCAGCGGCAATCGTCCAAACATCGTTTGCCGTAACATTAAGCTGAAAACCGCCGTCTATACGAGAAAAAGTTTCCTGGTAGCCGCCTTTCTGCGACCACCCCCAAACAAAAGCGCCGGAAATCGGCCTATCATTCAATAGCGCCCTGCCGGTAATCTTTAGGCTGGCCGAACGCAACTGCAAATTTAAGGTCAAAGTCTGACCATCGGTCAAAGAAACGCTTTTTTCTTCCGAATTGATGAATCCGAGCTTGGGAGAGACAAACGTTTTAATAAAATAAGATCCGGCCGGCACACTAAGCCGATAAAAACCGTTCCCATCCGTTTCAGCGCCAGCTACCATGGGATCTTTGAATTCTTGATTTTGAGTAAGCGCGGAAAAACTCGTTTTGCTTACCCCGACAAAAGCGCGAGAAACACCAATGCCGTTAGGATCGGTTATTCGACCAGCAATAACCGAATTTGCCTTAATGACAATTAGATCTTTAAGCATGGTTTCCTCCTCGCCAATAACAACCTGAATATCCATCTTGTGAAGCGACATATAGCCAGAAGTTGAATCAATATCATACCCCAAATACCAAATTCCAGCCGCTACTCTTAAAGTATATTGCCCTGTAGTTTTGTCAAAAATAGCCCCCTGCCAAACCCCTATTTGGGTAGTGGCAAAAACCTTAGCGTCGAATCCGGTTACCGGCTTACCAGCTTCATCTTTGAGCGTTCCAGTAATTTTTGAGGTGTTAGCAACAACAACCACCTGCGTAAAAATTGTCTCGCCGGCAACTAAAGTCACGGTTTGCGGCAAACCAATGGTATAAAGCGAATCCGGAGGCAGAAAAACAGACAAAACATAAGTTCCAGCCGGCGCCTTGAAGAAAAATTTGCCCCGTTCAATAGGACCGCCCAATCCGGGACCAAATTTTACTTCCTGCGAAAGACCAACATAGCCATATAATTCCGTCAGAACATTCCCCTGTTTGTCTACCAATGTTCCAGAAATTCCTGCGTCAGCCGGATAAAGAGTAAAATTAACCACGGCCGCTGTCCCCGAAACCACATTTATTTGTTTAGGCGGCTCAGGGTTATAAAAATTAAACGCCGCATCCGGCATGGCCTGAACCTCCCATTTTCCAGGAATCACAGATAAATCATAATTGCCCGTCGAATCAGTTTTGGTCATTGCATGATCAGATCCCTCCGGCATCCAAGCGTCAATTATAATCCCCCCAACTCCTTGCCCATTTTTATCAGTCACTCTGCCTTTAATATGATCTACTCTTGCCAAAAGGTATATTGCGCCAAGATCCTTTGTCTCGCCGGAGACTACTGTTATTGAAGAAAGCGCCGGAGTCGAAAAATCCTGGTTTTCGCTATGAATAAATATATTATAAGTGCCAGCCGTAAGAGAAATGCGAAAAGCGCCGCTTGAATCAATTGATCCGCCAAATCCGAAACCAGTCGCGCTTCGCAAATCAACAAACACCGAGTTTGCGGCCGGAATCGTTCCGCCTGGAAGCAAAATTTTTCCTTTAACAAAAACGTCGGTAGTGGTAACGGTAAAATTAATGATTTTTTCTTCAACCGTGGTATCTTGGTTAAAAACAACAATTTGAGACGACTTATCATATGTCCAGTTAGGAGTCGCTGTTATTGGGCGAACGGATACTTCCCATGAACCGCCCGTTGCCAAAAGCGAGTAATTGCCGGAGCCATCAACTTTTGTCTCTATCCATTTTTGAGTTTCTTTGTGAAAAGCGCCCACTGCCGCGTCAGTTACTGCCCGGCCATCCTGACGAGCAACCTTGCCCTTGATGGATTTAGTTGCTTTGACCAAAGTAATTGTCCCCAAGTCTTTTGTCTGGCCGCTAGATACTGTAATCGCGGAAAGCGCGGGAGCAATCAGCGTCTGGTCTTGGCTATGAATAAATACATTATAGGTTCCGGCCGGAACAGCGATGCTGAAAGAACCAGTGGCGTCAACCGAAGCCCCAAAAGCAAACCCTTGAGAGTTGTCCAAATTAATAGAAATCGCGTTTGCCGCTGGCGCTGTTCCGTCGGGCTTTAATATTTTGCCCTTAACAGCCGCGTCAACAGTGACAACTGTAAAATTTAAAGTCTTTGTTTCGGGCGCATCATCTACGGCAAAAGTCAATGTTTGAGGCGGTTGATTATATCTCCAGTCATCTGATGGCGATTGAGAAAAAACAGACACCTCCCAAGCTCCCCCACCCACCCCTAAAGTGTAATTACCAGAAGCATCAGTGATGGCTTGAGCCGACCTGCCCGACGCCGACTGATAAGCATGAATGCCGGCATTAGCCACTGCTGTGCCATCCGACCGGCTCACTTTGCCGCTAATAGTTTTGCTTGCGCTAGCCAACACTAAATTCTGCGTCAGCGTTTGGCCGGAGACAATCGTAATCTCGATTGGCAAAGAACTAAGAAGACTCGCTCCTTCCGGCGGCTGCGCGATTATTTTATAGGTACCGACCGGAATATTAATAGTATACAGCCCCTGGTTATCAGCTTTTCCCCAATAAGACATTTTGGAATCAATTGCCTGCGCCTCAACATGGGCATTAGCGACGATTGCCCCCCCGCCGTCGGTCACCTCCCCCTGGATCACCCCCCCGCTGACAATGTTAATGGCGGCGATATTTGACCCGTTAGAACAGCCGTAAGAATTGCAAGAAAAAACCTGATATTCATAATTGCCCGAAGGAACAGAAGAATCAGTGTACCAAGTAATATCAATTCCCGTACTATTTAAATACATCCACGCCGTATCCGACTGACGACGATAAATTTTGGTTTCTGTTTTGTTAAGCGAAGGGTCTGACCAAGTTAATTTAACGGTTACCCCGTCAGTATCGGCCACTAAATTATAAGGCGCGGCCGGAACGCTGCCCGGAGTGTCTGGCGCGTTAGCAGCGCTGGCAGAAGTAAATTGAAATTCGTTGCTGTGGCTATCAAAACCCATGGCATTCATCGATTTTACTTTGTAGTAATAAACAGTATTATAGTTAAGATTCATCAAGTTAACACAATGACTAGTCACATTGCCTCCTCCATCGCATCGATTATCAGAAAGAGCGTATTGACCAGGCGACGTTCCGTAAGCAACCCGAGAATCCGAAGGCTGATCAGTTGTCCATTTTATTTGCGCGCCCGAACCCGTAATATTTTCAACTCGAATATCAGAAATAATCGGCCCTGTATTTTCCTGCGCCGCCGCCGGCGCCCATTGCGTCGTAATAACAAAAGATAGCGCTATAATAAATGCTATCAAAAACACAAAAAAACATTTGTTTGAAAACATAATTTCACGCGTCGCGGAATTTCCATCCGCCGGCTACGCAAAATAATTCTGCGAGACCGGTCAAAATGGAAATTACGACACAAAATAACTTAGTTACTTTGAAACTTGTTTTTATTATACCATAAAACAAAAACCAGAGAAAATCCTCGACCTTTATTTCGTGATTCAACTTATCCACAAAAAACTATGCTACCAATAATAACGCTGGGTTCAAACAATTATTCAATAACTCCCGTATAGATTGTTGTCAGTTCACGAAACAACGACTGGTATTGGCCCGGCATAAAAGCTGTGGGTTTACAATCAGTGGGCGCGGTGCGAGGATTATATAGAGAACATCGCTTAACTGCCGCTTCCACGCCGGCAAGCTCCGGAAAAGTTTTCGCAATATCAAAACTATAGGGCCAACCCTTGTCAGAATAAAGCTGATAAGTATAATTAGCCAGCTCGCCAAAAACTTCATTAGAGGCTTTCAATTTTTCCATCTTTGACCGAAATTCGCCGCTGGAATAACTGTCTAGCGAAGCGGCTAATGCCTTGAGCCGTTGGTCAATTCTCTCAAACTCCAAAAAATGTTTCTCGGTTTTCTTATTTCTTTCAATTGTCGGGGGAACGAGTTC
The DNA here is from genome assembly GCA_964474765.1 of uncultured Candidatus Saccharibacteria bacterium. Lineage (GTDB taxonomy): Bacteria > Patescibacteriota > Minisyncoccia > Portnoybacterales. Next base: position 9,323 of record CAYYTW010000012.1, on the reverse strand, counting down.
GGGGACATTAGCCTTAGCATGTTTGACTGCCTCATCAAAAACATTGGTCATCTTTTCTAAAAATCCCAGATCTTCATTTGTTATATCTTTCACAATCAATATATCTTTTAAGAAAACTCCGAAGTCCTTCTCTGGATCAAAACCATCAATAAACTTTGGAGACGACCTGGCGTTTTGCGCCGCGGCTAGTTTACCTACATGCATCACCACCCTAGCCGGAGGCGGCTCTACGTCTGGCTCAAGATATCCGATAAAACCAAAATAGGCGGCTTGTATTTTAAAATCATTCTTCACGTCAGAAGAAAGCTCTAAAATCGGTATGGCGTTTACAGTATTCTGGAAATTAGAATATACTCCTTCGGCCTGCCGCACTTCTTCTTTGGCTTGCCTTGCCAACGGATCTTCTTTGGCAAATAAGAAAAAGGCGGCTATCCCAAAAACAATTACTGTTCCAATAAGAATGAAAAGTGTTTTATTCATGTTTTTGAGGTTGGACGCACCGGCTAATACAACTTCGTTATATTGCCAGACGCGCCGCAAGCCCCACGTTACCAAATCTAAGCTATTAGTATCTTTATATTTTATCAAAACTTAATGCGATTTTTATTTGCCCGCACAAGGCGGCCATTGATAATTAAGAGAAAAAAGTGTTCCCCGCCCCGGCTCAAAAATTATTTTCATCACCATTGTTTCATACGACCCGGATTTTTCTGTAGAAAAACGCAAAACATGAAATCCTCCTTCCATTATATCGCTTTCCAATACCCAATTCTGTTGGCTAAAAACAGACTGCAACAAATCTTTAATGTGCATTGATAAATCCTGGTCTTTATACCACTCATAGGCATAAGTCGCGCGCCAAAAGCATTCGCCTCTTTCCTCGGAAATGAATTTCATCCCGGGAATTTTCGGCATCACAATTGATCGTTGTTCGCCCGCAGACGTAGTCCAAGTAACTTTCTGCCCTCCCCCAAAAATCCAAAAACCCAATCCGATTAAACCAATAACAATGACAGATATTATAATTATTATTTTAGTTTTGTATTTCATTTTTTGTCATCAATGCTTTTTGTCCCATCCAATGTAACGCCCCTTTGTTTTTTCTCTTTCATCAACCGACTGTAACGTTCGAATTCTCCATTCTTTGCTCCTAAAATATGAAACGCATAATGCCTTTGTGTTTCCTTCTTTTATATGACAAATAAAGATATTATTCACTAAACTCAATGCGGCCATCATTCCAGCCACTTCGCTTTGTTCGCCCGATGCTCCGCCTCGGTTTTACTGAAAACCGTCGGGGCGTTAAGAGGATGGAGAAAATAGTAGTAATCGCTTTTCTCGGGCCAAATGGCGGCCATGATGGCATCGAGCCCGGGGTTGCAAATCGGGCCGGGCGGCAAACCCTTGTATTTATAGGTATTATACGACGAATCTATTTTAGTGTCTTCCATTGAAGCCCGGCGCATACCCTTGCCGGTTATATAATTGACAGTGGCGTCGGACTGCAGAGGCATGTTAATTGCCAGCCGGTTATAAAACACGCCGGCAATTCTCGGCATCTCTTCGGTTATCGAAGCTTCTTGCTGGACAATAGACGCCAAGATGACAATATCATACAGGGATCGCCGCTGGCCTAAAATTTCCGTAAGCATCTCGAAAGCAACCTTTTTATTGAAATTGTCGTACATTTTCTGCCAGATATCCTTTGCCGAAGAATTCCTATCAAAAATGTAGGTGTCGGGAAAAAGATACCCCTCCTCCTCCGACACGAGTCTGTGATAACCATTAGACCCGAGCGGCTGCGGCAAAAAAGGACCAGCATCAAAGTTGAGAAGTTCGCCGGGCTTTATTAGGCCGAATTGCGCCAGCCGCTCATCTATTTGCTTAACCGTAAAACCCTCGGGAATGGTCACGCGCACTTCATCGCGATTCACCAAACCGCCAGACAAAGCCGTGGCTATCTCGGGGATACTCATGGATGGATTTAACACATAATCACCAGCCTGCAAGCTGTTGATTCCCTCAAAATAAACATAGGTTTCAAAATAAAAGACGCTGTTAATTAAACCATCGCCCTCTAATCTGGCGGCGATCTGTTTGATACTCAACCCTTTTTCTATAGTGATCTGCCTGTTTTCCCCCACCATTGCCGCCGGTGTCTGGATTCGATGATAAACATAAAAAAACCCGCCCGCGGCAATAACTAAAATCAACACCATTACAGAAACAATGTATAAAATCAACCTTCGCATGATGTTTTTCATTTCTTTAAAATTTTATCCCACTTATCTTTTAGCGGCCCTCTTGCCTTAATTACTTTTTCAACGCCGCCGCCGACTTTATTAATAACCACCTCCAGCTTTTTGCGAAACCCTCTTGCCGAATAATCACTGGTCTGCAAAGTCTTATATAAATCGGGTGAGGTTTCCCACAAGGTTCGGGCAAATTTCCTCAATCCCCCGAGGGATTTTCGCGCCTCAATCATTGCCGGTGCCAAAGACAGATTATTCTGGCAAAGTATTTCCAAGGCATAACCGGCAAAGGCCGCCCTCGCTACAGACAGTCTTCCTTCGGGATTCAAAAAAATATACTTTAGCGGAAGCGGTAGGGGCTCGCCAACGCCAACATTTACCATTGGTACATCAAGAAACATACCAGTTGGAATAGTATCATTCACACCTAGGGACCCGAGCTTCAAAATCGATTCGAGCCGCTCCTTATCTTCTTTAGTGGCATACCGGGCGAAATAATTAGCACTCTGCATTTCGGCCCAACCTTCCTCGATTAATTCTCCCCAGGAACCGTTTTTTTGCTCTGAACGCAAGCAAAAACCGATTCTCAAGACCGTCGGAAAATCATTAAACCCGGGTTCGGAAGTATAAACCCCGTGCTTGCTGCTCGCGTGCGCCAATTCATGCACGAGAAACCTTTCCGTAAAAATTTCTCCATTTATCCCTTCATAATTCCCATCCCTAAAGACAATAGCCAGATCTATCCCTGCGGCATAAACTCCCAAGCCGCCCTCTTCAATGTGTCTCTTAAAACTTTCCGAATCACCAACAATCTCCTGTAATTTCGGCAAATCCCCTTTTTCAATAATAACATAAGGCTTAACTTCCATTCCTTCTTTTTTGATAAATTCTTCCGCTCTTTTAGTGTTAATGCCCTCAACGTTCTTTCCAGAAAATTCTCTTAAAAGATTTTCTCTAATCAACTTAAAATCTTCCGGCATTTCTGTTGTTCGTTGTACGCGCGGTTGTTCCATGTTTTTCTATTATTCTAGACCTCCTCCCCCCAATCCCCTCCTCGACTGAGGAGGGGAGGTTATATTGTTTCTCTAGTCGCTTATTAACGGCACAAACGAGAATCCCGGATGCTCAATCTCCTCAAACTCCGTCTCGCTCTTTTTGATGAATAACCAAACGCTCCATTCTATCGGCGCCACGATTCGACCACCGATTTTCAATTGCTCTTTCCAAGCCAACGGTAATTTATGAGCCGAGGCGCCAGCCAAAATTTTATCGAACGGCGCTCTTCCCGCCCACCCTTTCGTTCCATCGGCACAAAGACACTCAACCCGCCCCGAAGCGAGAAAATCGTATTTTTCAATATTTTTCTTGCCGAGCTCGCACAATTCCGAAATCCGCTCAATGGCGCAGACTTTGCCAGAACCTTCCTCTCTGTCGTCCCGAGGGCGTAGCCCGAAGGATTTCATACCAGAGATTCTTCGCTTCGGCTCGCAATACTCGCCCTTACTCAGAATGACGGAGGAAGACACTATCTCCGCCATCAACGCCGTGGTCCACCCCGAACCAAAACCAATATCTAAAATTTTATCACCCGCCCGCGGCTCCAGCAACTCCAGCATAAAAGCAACCGTTGCCGGCTGCGAAATCGTCTGGCCGCAGCCAATCGGCAATGGTATATCTTCGTAGGCCTCTGATTTTAAATTATCAGGCACAAAATCAAGGCGGTCGATCTTGCGAAAAGCCCCGATAATTCGGGAGGTTTTGAGATAGCCCTGCTCAATAAGATTGTTTATCAAGAAATCATTGCTCATAAAATAAATTCAAGGCGCAAACTATTAAACAACATGAAATAATTCCAAATTCACCTAATTACCTAATTTCTAATTAAATCCCAAATCCCAATCCCGAATTCCCTGCCCGCATTGCTACGCGAAGCGTTGCGGGCGGGCGAAAAAATACTCAAGCCACAATTTGGATATTGGATATTGGTTATTTATTCGATATTCTGGTTTGATTATTGGTCATTTTATTGGGTGAATTAAAAATTAGAAATTTTCACGCTCCCATTCTCCTCTCTCTCTTTTGATAACTCTCAATCGCCTTTAAGAATTCTTTCTCCCCGAAATCCGGCCATAAAGTTTTTGTAAAATACAATTGCGAATAAGCCGTGTCCCACATCATAAAACCGGCGCTGTTGTGAGGATCTCCCTCAACTCCGGTCCTAATGACCAAATCGACCGGCGGAAGTCCGAAAGTATAAAGATTGGATTTTATCAATTCCGGCGTAATTTCCAAATTCTTATCCCGTCCGCTCAAAGCGACGATTTTTTTGATTGTTTCAACCATCTCAATCCTGCCGTCATACATAATGAAAAAATTCAGGAAAAAATTATTATATTCTTTGGTCGCGTTAATCAATTCCCCCATCGGCTCTTTGACTTTGGCGGGAAAATATTTTTGCCATTCGCCAAAAACATTAACTCTGATTTCTTTCTCAAAAATCCGTCTTTGCTTTAACAAGCGGGCGAAATGGATTATAAATAATTCCTTCAAAACAGCCGCCTCGCGTTTTGACCGTTCTAAAATATTATCAACTGACGCGCCCCAAAAAGAAAAACAAAAAATGTCCAAATTATCAGTCGCGTCCAATATTTTTTCAAGCGCCTTAACTCCTTCGTAGTGTCCGCGCCAGGAATTCAATCCTTTCTCTCGCGCCCAGCGCCGGTTGCCATCGGGAATAACCACGATGTGTTTGGGCAAATTATCTTGCTTTATTTGCTGCATAGAAATATTATTTAATGACTAAAATTTTGGGTCATTGGTAATTGGAGTTTGGGATTTAATTAGAAATTAGGTTAATTAGAATAATTAGATTAATTATTGATCACCCATGTTTAATCTCTATCACATCTCCGTCTTTAACGACATATTCTTTTCCTTCGGTTCTGATTAAGCCCTTTTCCCGCGCTCCGGAAAAACCACCCGCATCCAGCAGATATTTCCAGTTCACAACCTCGGCTTTGACAAAAGTATCTTCAAAATCAGTATGAATGACCCCGCCTGCCTGCGGAGCTTTGGTGCCGCGGCGAATAGTCCAGGCCCGCGTTTCGTCTGGTCCGGTCGTCAAAAAGGTTATCAGACCCAAAAGTTCGTATGATTTTTTTATTAAAACATCGAGTTGCGATTCTTTGGAAAAACCAAGCTCTTCCTTTTCTTCTAGACTGAAACTTTCCGCCTCCGATTCAGCCAGAATATCCAAAACCAAAACATTAGGAGAACGCTTCTCCCCCCCTCCTGATTCGCCGTTCAGCAAATACAATCTCGGCTTCATGGCCAGTAATTGATATTGTTTTAAAATTTTCAGCGTTTGCTCGTCAAAATTCTGCTCTGACAAAACCACGCCGGCATCAAGGCTTTCCTTAATTTTGGTCATTACCTCCAACTCCTTAATGATATCTTTATCGCCTGACTTCGAATCTTTTTGCAGCCTGCCGACTATCTTATCAACCGTTTCAATATCTTTCAAAATCAGTTCTGTATCCAAAATTTCTTTATCCCGCCAGGGATCGATGCTCTGATTAACATTAACAATATTGGGATTTTCGAAATTGCGCAGAATATAAACAATCGCGTCAACTTCCCTGATGTGCGATAAAAATTGATTGCCCAAACCTTCGCCCTTGTGCGCGCCCTCAACCAAACCGGCGATGTCAACGAATTCAACGGTGGCATAGATTTTCTTGGCCGATTTCGTTAATTCGGCCAGATTATCAACCCTTTCATCAGGCACGGCAACAACGCCCACGTTTGGCTCAATGGTACAAAAAGGATAATTGGCGCAATCAACCTGTTTTTTTGTTATGGCCCGGAACAGCGTCGACTTGCCGACATTGGGCAGGCCGACGATTCCTATGGATAGGGCGGGATGTGACATAATTATTCTCGCTGATCAATAAAAAATTCGGAGAAAACATTGCCCGAGGAATAGGTTCTAATTATTTATTTTTCTGGCGTAAAAATGAGCGGCTAAAAAAGTTGTTATCGGTGCTGCGACAGCCAAACCAATACTGCCAACCAGGGTCCTGATTATTTCTATAGCAATAACTTCGTGATTTATGACCTGCCCAAATGTCTCAAACGGTGGCTGTTTGAAGGTAAAAAGGAGGAGGAGTGGAAGCGAAACGCCGGCATAAGCCAAAAACAAGGTATTGACCATCGAAGAAATATGATCAACGCCCACCCTCATGGCCCGTTTATAAATTTCCATTTTAGGAAGACCTGGATTAAGTTTATGTAATTCCTGAACCACTGAGACCTGACTGACAGCCAGATCATCCAAAACACCAAGAGCACCGATGATAAATCCGGCTAGAAGCAATCCCCGCAGATCTATCGCGCCACCTGTTAAGCCCGTAATGAAAATCGTTTCCTCTTGGGCAAAACCGGCCAACCGGCAAAGATTCGCAAAAAAGACGGACAAAATACCCACCACGGCAATACTCAAAGAAATTCCAAGAATAGAAACTGATGACTTCTTGTTTAATCCGTAAACAAGATAAGTTCCGACGATAATAATTATAAAAGAATACACCAAGCTGATATAAAGCGGATTGCCGCCGGTAAGAATTTTGGGAATTATAAATTTTATAATTACTAAAAGGCTGAAAACTAACCCGAGAATAGCCCTGAAACCCCACCACCTTCCGACAAGCAAAATAATGGCAAGAAAAATAGCTGCCAGAAAATAAAGCTTGCCCCGGCGGATAAAATTCGTAACGTAAAAGATATCGTGCCCATTGGCATCTTTGTCGTAAGAAACCACAACCCCGTCTCCTTTTTTAAACGCGCTGTTAGCAAAATAATCTAATTCCGCCCCCGCTAAAATAGGCTCTCTATTTTTCCATTTTCCCGACAATCCCTCCAGCCTCAACTCCTGCGACGTGACTTTCTTTCCGTCTTCGCCCATCACTTCTTTTATCTCCAAAACCTCCAAAACTTTTGCCTCAAAAGTCTCACTTTGATTAGCCGGTACCCGAACTTCGTCCTGGCCGCCCGCCAATTGTCCGTCTTCAATAGTCTGCCCACAAACAACAACCGGCAAGCAAAACAACGCAACAAACAATGGATAGATTATTTTTTCAGCCATACATATTGAATTATTTTTTTACGATCTTTATCGCCTTGCCATTGGTTAGGGCATCTGCAATTTTACGATAAGTGGAATATAATATCCTTTGATAAGTGCTTTGGGAAGTACGCATTTTCTTGGCGGCTTCTACCTGTTCAAACCCTTTCACATGGCGCAAGCGATAGGCCTCCATTTCTTCAGCGGTCAATTCCACAATTTCAAGCTCCCGCATTGGTACGCCCTGCGGCTTAAAATAAGTTATGTCCGGACTAAATGTTATTTTTCTGCAAAGCCTTGGTCTCGGCATATTACAATTTTTTATTTAAAAAGACTGTGACGAGAAAGAACAATGCTCCCAGAATGATAATCGCGGGGCCAATTGGAAAATGACAGATGGGAGCTATAAAAATTCCTCCGATCGTAGCCACGACACCAAAAATAACAGCTCGTTGTTTGTACGAAGATAAATCATTGCTAACATTTTTTGCGGTGGCAGAGGGAATTGCAATAAGCGCGGCAGTAATCAGGCCCCCCACTAAGTACACGCCCAATCCAACTACCATGGCGATACTGAGCAAGTAGAGAAAATTAAGCGAATCAACGTTAAACCCTTCCACTTTTGCTATCTCCGCATGAATATTCACAAGCATTATTTTTCGGTAAACAAAATTTACTAAGAAAAAAACGGCGATGCTCAAAAGAACGATAGTGATCGTTTCCGCTAGATTTATCGTATCAATACTTCCCACTAGCGCCTCTTCCGCTTTCCCGATAGGAAGAATTAAGAGAGCTGATCCAACGCCAAAAGCAAAAACAATAGCCGCCAGGTTCTCCGTGGGCAAATTGGTCTTTCTCTCTAAAAACCAGATTAAAATCGCGCCCAAAATAACGAAAGGAAAAACCCCGATTGATATTTCAAATCCGCATAGAAGAGCCAGTGCCACTCCGGGCAGGGCCAAATGGGCCAGCGGGCCGGCCACCACCGACATTTTTTTAGAGAGCATCAATGTTCCCAGATACGCGGCGATTCCGCTGATAAAAATGCCACTAACAATAGTAAGTATTAATTGATAATTCATGGCATTGATTATTTATCGATTATGTTCATACAGTTTAATATTTCCGCCAAACATGTCTTCAAGCATTTTAGAACTCAGAACTTCTTTAGGCCGGCCGAAACAAGTATGTCCTTTGCGACTTAAGCACAGGACATTCGTTGAATAACCATAGACGACATTTAGGTCATGGGTAACCAGAAAAATGGTAAGGCTCTGTTCTTTTTTGATGCGTTGCAAAAGCGAATAAATGGTTTCTCCTCCGCCGATATCTATACCCGTTGTGGGTTCATCAAGAAAAATAACTTGCGGATTAGAAATTAAAACCCAAGCGACAAGCATTCTTTGAAATTCCCCGCCGGACAGATTGTCCGCTTTCTTGGTTAAAATATTTTGATCAAGTCCGACTAAATCCAAAAATTTAATACTTTCTTTTGAAGTAGGGCGTCTTCCTTTAAGCGCAAAGAAATCCTGAACGGTCAAGGGCAGCCCTTTTACCAAAAACTGATTTAATCCCTGGGGAAGGTAGCCAATAATTGGCCTATAAAACCATTGTATCTCCCCTTGGTATGGCAACAATCCCAAAAGAGTCCTTAAAAGCACACTTTTTCCGGCACCATTCGGTCCTAAAATAGTTAGGATTTCCCCCTCCGCGACACTAAAGGAGAGATTGTCTATGATTACGTCTCCATCTAACTGGACCGTAAGTTTTTTTGTTTCCAAAAGAAGATTATTCGTATACATATAGACATATTATTTAAGTTCGTATTTTTCCTACAAAGTCTTGGCACGGGATTGCTCCTGTATTTTACGACAAATCATCCGAGAAAGAAAGACACTGTATAATGCCACCCTATTCTGGACTCTTGAGGTATTTTAAAATTTGGCATG
>CAYYTW010000011.1:0-26892 GCA_964474765.1 uncultured Candidatus Saccharibacteria bacterium | reverse complement strand
CGCCATGAGATTATGGTCTCAAGGAGTCCAGAATGTATCTGGCATTATGCAGCCCCCGCAAACTTCCCGTCACCCGCTTTCTGCATTATTCTCAATATGCTATGCTGAAGATATGGATTACAAAAAAACTAGCTACAACTACCTTATTTTCTCCCTGATATTTTTTTTTATTGTCCTGGCGTCCTTTTGTCTAATCTTGGAAATTTTAAATTTCGACAAAATTATCCTCGGGCTTCGGGTCGGCGGAGTAAAAATCGGTGGGTTAGCCCCCACGGAGGCCGAAACGCTTTTAAACGAGAAAGTGGCGGAATGGGAAAATCAAAACATCATCTTAATTTATCAAGAAAACCAGCGACCGATTAAACCAAACAACATTGGTGTTTCCCTCGACATAAAAACCACCATGGCTTCTGCCTACGACCGAGGACGCAATAAAAACATTCTAACCGGCCTCTACGAACAGATATTGGCCGTCCTTCCTCTCCGGCAAAATAATATCGCGCCGAATTTCGTGATTGACGAAGAAAAATTTAAAAAGGCTGCTCATAATGAGTTTAGCGGCCTGGAAAATCCCGCCGAGAACGCTTCCTTGAAGTATGATTCCAAAACGCGCGACTGGCAGATTATCGCCTCGCGGCCAGGCGAAGCTTTTAACCGGGAAAAAATTAGACAAGATATTAAAAAGAGATCAACTATTTTAAACTCGTCGGATATTGAACTGACGCTGACCAACGATTATCCGGAAATATCGGAAGACAAAACACAAAAAGCAAGAAATGTTGCCAACCGCATCTTAGACAATGTGCCATATTTTTTGATATATCGGGGAGCGACCCAAAACGACCTTAATCAGCGCTCTTGGACCATTGACCGCGAAACCCTGATAGATTGGATAGTCTTTCCGCCAACTGACGAAGAATTTTATCGGGAAGAAAAAACCGATTATTCAAGGCCGGGCAACAAAATTCTTGGCGTTTCTTTAGATAAAGATAAAATCAGGCAGTTTCTGATTGAAATCGCGCCAACCGTTAATCGCGAACCGATCAATGCCCAACTGGCGATGGAAAACGGAAAAGTAACCGTTTTCGCGCTCTCCCAAGACGGCATGCAACTGGAAACAGAGTTAACAGCTGAAGCAATTTCCAATACCATCGTTAGCCTGAACAAAACCTCGGCCAGATATCCTTCCTCAAAAAAAAATATCGGCCTTCTGACATCCAAACACTCACCCCAGATTACCACCGGCAACATCGATACTTTGGGCCTGACCTCTTTACTGGGCCGGGGCGTGTCTAACTTTTCCGGCTCGCCGGAAAATCGCGTTCATAACATCAAAGTCGGAACCACTAAGCTTAACGGCATACTTTTAAAATCCGGCGCGGAATTTTCTTTCAACGACATTCTGGGCAAAATCGGCCCTCAAGAAGGTTATTTACCTGAATTGGTGATACAAAAAAATAAAACCGTTCCGGAGTACGGCGGCGGTCTTTGCCAAGTTTCAACCACAGCTTTCAGGGCGGCGATTAACTCCGGCCTGAAAATTGCCGAACGGTATCCCCACGCCTTTCCGGTCAAATATTACAATCCCCAAGGATTTGACGCTACCGTCTACCCGCCCCACCCCGACTTAAGATTCATAAACGACACCCCAAATAATCTTTTAATCCAATCGCGAGTTATTGGTAACGAAGTGATATTCGAATTTTACGGCACGGCTGACGGCCGCGAAGTCAAAGTTGTCGGACCGAAAATTTTATCGTCGAAACCAGACGGCTCAATGAAAACCGTTCTCTATCAAGAAATCTGGCGCGATGGCCAACTCAAACGCAAAGACACTTTTAATTCCACCTATAAATCACCGGACTTATATCCGGTAATTCGAAATCCGCTGGATTAAATGCGCCGAGAGGGAGCATCATTCGCCCCAACTTCGCCAAAGGCTACGATGGGCAGAGCAAGGCTTCGGAATGCCGAGGGACTCGGCCCTCGATATCCTAAACCCAGTGCGCCCCGTACTAAATTTTGTCGCTTAGAATTGTCTTAAAGTGTCGGAGGGGAGACTCGAACTCCCAAGGGATAAATCCCACTAGCTCCTAAGGCTAGCGCGTATGCCAATTCCGCCACTCCGACAAAAATGCCACTCCTATCAACCCTAATCCTATCAAGGCCGGAAGTAGAATTTGGACTGCTTCGCAAAAAACGATTCTGTCTTTCAATTTTCTTTGCGAATAATTTACCAATTGGTGTCGTTTATTGTCTAGAATATATTATATGTCCAAATTTCACTACCGGGCAAGCCCAATAGGATTTTTCGATCGCCTCACACACGAAGTTTACCCCGGTACGGTGGCCATTTCAGTATCATTTTGTATTGGAATAGACAAGAATAGACTGGAGCTTCACTTAAGCAACGATTTGAGATAAACTAAAGATGAATAAACCCGAAAATTGCGGAAACAAAAAGATGATTCGAACTAAAATACAAGAATTTATCCGGAAGATTGTGAAATCCCGCTGGGGTATCGATTTGGAATTGAATCAGATTAAGATTGATTATCCACCGGAGAAATTTGGCGATTATTCAACAAATGTAGCGATGTTTTTAGCCGAAGAGACAAAGAGTAATCCGATGGAAACGGCGGGGGAGATCGCCAAGTGTTTGGGCTCTTTTTGTCATTCTGAGAGCGGAGCCCGAAGAATCTCAGCGGCGCCCAGGAGATCCTTCGCTAACGCTCAGGATGACACGAAAAATTATTTATTTGAGAATATAGAGGTTTTCAAACCAGGATTTATTAATTTTTATCTGAAAAAATCAATTTTGCAGAGTGAGGTCGCGGAAATCGAGAAGCAAGATGAAAGTTATGGCGATCTAGGCATTGGCCGCGGACAAAAGGTGCAAGTTGAATTTATTTCCGCCAACCCGACTGGACCTTTGACTTTGGGTAATGGCCGGGGTGGATTTTATGGAGACGTTTTAGCCAATGTTTTGGCGAAAGCTGGCTATAAAACACAAAGAGCTTATTATCTGAACAATGCTGGTTACCAAATTAAGGTTTTGGGGCATTCAATTTTGAAAGATGAGCAAGCGCAATATACAGGAGAGTATATCGACGAGCTAAGAAACCCCGAGAAATTAAAAGAGTGGTTTAAGTCAAAGGAGTGGCCCAGTAACTTTGATGAACTGAAAGTGTTGCTTGGACCCATAAATGATTTGCCAGTAAAAAAGGTAGGACAAACGGCAGCCTTGGTGATTTTTATTCACTGGATCAAGCCCACGATTGAGGAGCGGATGAAAATCAATTTTGACGAGTGGATTGAGGAGTTGGGAATAAGGGAGTCCGGCTTACCGGAAAAAATATTAGAAATATTGAAAGAGAAAAACTTAATCTACGAAAAAGATGGCGCGGTTTGGTTCAAATCAACGGAATTCGGCGATGACAAAGATCGCGTTTTAATGACTTCTGCCAAAGATGGGCGGGAGCGTGAGTTTACTTATTTGTTGCCTGACGCGGCATGTCATTATAAAAAATTTGTTTTGGATAAATTTGATCGGGTGATTGATGTTTGGGGCGCGGACCATCACGGGTATGTTAACCGTTTACAGGCGGCTGGCAAGGCGCTTGGCGCGTGGGACGAGAATAAACTGAAAATTGTTATAATGCAATTGGTCCGGCTGATGTCGAGTGGCAAAGAGGTAAAGATGTCTAAGCGGGCCGGAACTTACGTCACGTTGGACGAATTGCTTGACAAGATTCCGTTGGACGTGGCAAGGTTTTTCTTTCTGATGTATTCCCCTGATTCGCACATGAATTTTGATCTGGATTTGGCTAAAGAACAGAACGAGAAGAACCCGGTTTATTATGTCCAATACGCGCACGCGCGAATTTGCAGTATTTTTAATAAATATAATCCTTCGACTACGCTCAGAACAAGGGCGAAAAACGCGAAAGAGTATGCGAAAAATGCGAACTTGGATTTATTGGAGCACGAGAGCGAGCTTGGGTTGATAAAACAGCTGATAAGATTTCATGAAATTATCGAAGATGTTGCCAGAGATTATCAGGTTCATCGATTGCCGAATTACGCGCTGGATTTAGTCGGAACATTCCATAAGTTCTACGAAGATTGTCGAGTGATAGACGAAAAAGCGCCCGAATTAACGCAGGCGCGGCTGGCTTTAGTGCAAGCAGTACAAATTGTCTTAAAAAATACTTTGGGTTTAATGGGAATTAGCGCGCCGGAAAAAATGTAGAAAAGCGATTCGAATTATGAACGCTCTGCGTTCCGTTGGCTACGCCATCGAGCCGAATAGACATCCGAATGATCCTAATGACACGACGAGCAGGTGCCGGAAGAACAAGAGTGGCAGTGGTGGCCAGACGCAATATTTCCAGCCGAAGATTTAGCGCAAAAAGCGGAGAAGAGTTTCTCTGTTTTTTTATTTCCGCATTTTGGGCACGGCGCGCTCTCTGATTTTTTGAGAATCAACTGTTCGAATTTTGTTTTACATCTTGGGCATCGAAATTCATAGATTGGCATGTTTTAGTCAGCACCCCCTCTTTTATTCTCCCCCTCATTTGAGGGGGAAAGGGTGAGTGAAGCGAAGGAAAATTATATTATGGCTTTCGCGACGAGATACCCGACACCAAATGGTGCTTCATAGGATAGAATTGCAAATTTATACTTCAACCCGGACAAGACTCCGAGCAGGATAATGATTGAGCGCAACCCGCATTCTCCCGCTTCTTCAATCAAGCCGGGGTTCATACTCAAAATTTCTTCAGAATCATTTTTTTCCAGCAAATTGATTAGTTTCTCGTCAAATTCTTTCCCACGAGGCGAGTAGCCTGCTGGCGCGTCTGGGGTGACGCGGTGCGAGAGATCGCCGGAGGCGACAACAGCGATTTTTTTATCGCTTTTTTTGATTGTTTCATCGATGATCTGGCCGAATCGAAAATGTGTTTGAAGATTCATAAACGAGAAAGCAATGGGAACCACTTTGGTGGAGCGGTGATTCTGTGTCAGATAATAAAGCGGCACCAGCGAACCGTGGTCAAGTTGCGGGATGTCAACCAAATCAGCGGGAACACTATTTTTGAGAGCCGCCTCTTTGATCGCGCCAACTATTTCCAAATCATTTTCGAAAGACATCGTTGTTTTAAGATCGCCGAACTGGGCGAAGTCGCCCGCCAATTCTTTGGAAGCGGTTATGGACATCCGGTCGTATTGCGCCGACCCATGCGGTGAGACGACAACAACTGTGTCCAGTTTTGGCCGAACAAAAATCGCTTGCCAGTTTTTCCATGGCCTCAACCGTTTTTCTGGTCTTATTCAATTCCTTGCCGCCGATTGATGGAATAATTATCGGCGGATGGGGACAAATAGAAGCAAAGACAAGCATGAATGCTTGTAAACCCAAGGCACGAAATCCGAATTCCGAAACAAATTCAAAATCCTAAATCCGAATGTCCAAAACTAGCGTTTCGAATTTTGGTCATTGGAAAATTAGATATTGTTTCGAATTTCGAGATTCGAATTTCGGATTCAATTCGTGTATTTTTCCACTTCGAATCTATATAATTCCACATTTTCTTTAGCCGGATTGATTCCCGCCTTTTGGCAGCAGACGAGGAATTGTTCTTGCGGCGTATCAACGCCGTCTATGTCGGGCAATAACAAACCTGTTTTGTACGGATAATCAACGCTTTTAACAATTAACCCATGTTTCTTGGGGTCATGGCTTTCTAAATCCAGGATTTGTTCCGGTTCGTTGAGCAGGGAGACCTCAAAAGTCAAGCGGTCAAGCTCGTGAAGTTCCACCGGATTAAAACGGTTATCTCGGACCGCGGCGGCTACGGCGTTATCAATTATTTCTTGCGGCAGATTTTCTTTAGTCGGCAGATAGGTGCCGATGCATCCTCTTAATTGATCACCTTTTTTGATCGTCACAAAAACTCCGCACTTCTTGGTGTAGAAATGTTCCGGCAGGTTCTGCGGGGTGGCAGGGGCATTACCGCTTTCAAGATAATTTTTAATCGCTTGTTTGGCCAGTTGGCAATAAATATTTTGGTTATCCATGGGTCATCATCTTATTTCTAAGCTGTCTGATATTATTATACACAAACGTAAGCAAAAAAAGATAGGCTTTGGGTGATCAGGTTTTTATAAAAAGGAGCAGACTATTGAGTCTGCTCCAAAAGTTAATTTTATTCTTCGTTCTCGCTGAATCTCTGGCGAAAAAGTCCTTCGAAGCCATTTCGGTTCATAACCTATATATTCAGGTAAAGCCCCTTATGGATTTTAAATTGCGGCTCGGGATATTTCAGCCGGAACTCTTTTTCTTTCTTTTCGTGGTTCAGCAAAGACTCGGTGTCTAATATCGCCGCGTCAACTATTTTCCCGTCTTGATTAATTGCTACGATAACGTGTCTCTCTTTCAGCCACTCGGGAAGTTCGTGTTTAAAGTAATCTCTTTTATGCTGATCAAGCCATTCTTTAATGTGTATGGCATAAAAGATGTCTGGCAGAACCACTTTTGTGTGGGGCAGGGAAATCATGATGGTGTAGGAAGAGGGGCTGGTTGGCGGAGTGCCAAGAAAGCGCGTTTTGTCCCAAGTATCCATTGAGCTAAAAATTGCTTCCTTGACTGGTCCATTGAAGGTGTAACTTTTTGTCTCGTCATCTCCATTGCTGTCATGACCATAGATTGTTATCTCGAATTTCAGATGACTGTTGATTTCTTCCCATTTGCCTTCTTCCCATTGTTCGAAACAAGCCAGGTCTTCCTTTGCCAGCGTAAGTCTTTCATGAAGCGCGCTGCGCACAAACTGTCTCAACTCGAAATCTTTCTCTTTTTCCCACGTTTTCATTTCTTTTTCCTCCTTATTCTTTTTCTTTTTTCAAAGATCTATTTTCAGAATAGACAATCGGAAAAGTTTTGTCTCAAAATTTTAACTATCCTGGTAGAGAGGAACGATAACATCAGAAAAAATGCTTAGATATTGACTTTCTTTGGTTAGCCATGCTAAGATAATGTTGACGAAAATTATCGTCAATATTTAATAAGCGTTACATTTATGAAAAAAACACGTCTTTTAGAATCTCTTGGTTTCGACGAAAAAACCGAAAAAGTCTATCGGGCGTTGTTGTCTTTGGCCGACGCTCCGGCTTCACAGATCGCCAGGGAGGTCAGTTTTAAAAGGACAAGCGTTTATCATATCCTGGAATACCTTGCCTCCATCGGACTGGCCAGTTCGTATACCAGCCGCGGGACGAGACGGTATTTCGCGGAAAGTCCGGTTAAGCTCAAGTCTTTTTTCGAACAAAAGATGATTTTGGCCCAGAGGTTGATTCCTCTTTTGCAAAAAGATATTGACCAGAGCCGCGGCAAGGCGGTATTGAGAATTTTCGAGGGCATCAAGGGTATTACCAGTATTTCAGAAGAGTCGCTGGAGGCAAAAGAAAAAACGATCTTCTCAATCGGATCGTCAACAGAATTTCTTAAATTTGTCGGCGGTAAGCAGGGCTATGGGGAGCGCCGGCGCAAAAAAGGGATTTTTGTTCGCGCGCTCCGTTTTGAAGAAGATAGGCCGGAAGTTGGTTCCGGTCATCTGCACGAAGTGAGAATTCTACCGGAAGGGTTGAAATTTCCCGGCCTGATTCTTGTTTTTGATAAAAAAGTCGGGATTATTCTTTTCGAGGGCAATGGGCTTGGGTTTGTCGTTGAGAGCGAAGCATTTTCACGGATGGTAAAATCAATTTTTGAGTGGCTGTGGGACAAAGCAATTCCTCATCGGCAAAATTAAAGCAGATTGGGCGATTATTTAATCTTGTAATGTCCGAAAAATAATTTGCGGACTTCGAGAGGGAGAAGTTTGGTTTTTGTCGCGTATTTTTGTCTGAAGATGTCGCCGACATCTTGGTTTCTTTTGTATGTTCAGCCGCCTTTGCATTCCTGTCTCCAGCGATCTTCTTCTGTTTTGAAGAAGAACGACTAATGCCGTCGAGCATATCTTGAGAGTCGTTTTCATCGCGTTTCCCCATGCTTGCGTTTTAAGAACCATGCTAATATAATCAAATTATTCAACAAATATCAAGCTTTGGCGATGTGAAACTATGGGCGGATGCCAATCGTGCGGACAGCACACTTTGCATTATTCGCATATCGTTTCGTATGTTTCACGCTGTGTCTAATGGACAAAAAACTTCACCTTGTGGTCGCAACCGCGATTATCGCAAGAAAAAGACCCGCCCTGAAAGATAATCATTCCGGCGAAACAGAATATTTAATTCTTAAAAGGGCGCCGCACGAAAAGGCTTATCCGAATAGGTGGACGGTTCCGGGCGGAAAATTAAAGAAGGAAGAGTACATTGATACCCCGAAGACAACCAAAGACGCCTGGTATTATGCCTTGGATAAAAGTTTGCGGCGGGAAATCAGAGAAGAGGCTAATCTGGAAGTCGGCGACTTGAGATATCTTTTAGATTTGGTTTTTATCCGTCCGGACGATATTCCCGTTGTGACCTTGAGTTTCTGGGGGGAATATAAATCCGGAAAAACCGAGTTGAGCGAGGACCACACGGATTATTTCTGGGGAACAGTCGAAGAGCTGAAAGATTATGATTTAATCGAAGGAATTTACGACGAAATCAGGATGGTGGATAATTTGATTGACGAAAAGACGATAAATGATGGAATAGAAGGAATTTGATGAGAGACTGGCAACAAGCGGTAAGACCGGAGAGTCCCCCCGCCTCAATAGGGCGGGGCTTTGTTTTCGTCGGAGAATTTGTTAATCTTAAATTAGCGAGAGTCAAAAATATTGGCCTTGGAAAGACTAAGTTTTTAAAACGAATAATGTATTTTTCAATCATCAATCTGTTCATGGGGATTTCTTTTTTTGCCGCCGGCATCGTCGCCGCCTTTCTTATTTTCAAAAGTCGGCACATCGCCGGCAAGCTGCTTGCTTGCGCCGGGTTTGCCGCTGCTCTTTGGATTTTGGTCTCTATTATCTATAGGAATATTGGCATCATTGACAATGACCTGCTTCTTTTTGTAGCCAGGATGCAATATGCGGCTGGGGCCGCCCTAATGACTCTTTATTTATTTTTCGTCTATGCTTTTACTCATAACGAAAAAGAAGAAGGGCGCAAGAAGCTGTTTGCGGCAGCGGTAGGCGCGTTTCTTTTTTTGTTTCTTGTTTTGACAATTCTTACCGACGCGATGATAAAAGGCGTTAAGGTTATTCAGGGCGCAAAGATAATAGTCTTTGGCAGTCTCTACCCCTTCTATATTTTATATATGATTGCTTTGGCCGTGGTTGGATATTATTATTTGATTGGAAAGTTACGGCTGGCTGCTGGCAGAATAGAAAGGATGCAAGTTATTTACATTCTTATCGGTTCGACAGCCACTTTGGTTATCAGTTATGTTGTTAATATCGTGTTGCCATTTTTTCAAATCCAGTCTTTTTTGTGGTTTGGACCGATGTCTGCTGTCTTTTTCGTCATTTTCGCTTCCTACGCAATTCTGCGACATCATCTTTTCGATGTGCGGGTTGTTACGACCGAACTTCTGGTTTTCGCCATTTTGATCACTGTTTTTATCCAGATTTTTTTAGCCAGCGGTTTTCAGGAAGTCTTTCTTAACACTCTTCTTTTTCTGTCTGTTGTCTTTTTCAGCGTTCTTTTATTGCGAGGCGTCTATGTCGAAATTGAACAACGAGAAAAGATTGAGCGGCTTGCCTGTCGGCTTTCCGACACAATATCTTTCGCCACCCATGAGTTGCGGGTACCAGTGACCACGTTCAGGGGATATTTATCAATGCTTTTGGATGGCGAATATGGCAAGCTGCGGCCCGAGGCCCGAAAATGCGTCGAAGATTGTTTCAACGCCGCGGATGAGATGAACCGGAACATCGAGACCTTTTTGAATTTAAGCAAGCTCGAAGTCGGTAAGTTGGAAATCTTCGAACAAAAGGCCGATCTTCGGGAGATTGTCGCGGAATGTTTGTCTGATTTTACCCTTAAGGCGAAAAAGGGGAATATCGATTTAAATTTTATCAGGAAAGACGAATTGCCGGAAGTTTCAGTGGACAAATTTCAAATCAGGCATGTTATCAACAATCTGATCAGTAACGCCATTAAATACACGCCCGAAGGCGGCTGCGTGACTATGCGCGTTAGCAATGACGAGCGGAGCGACAGTTTGGTTTTTTCCATTGAGGATACGGGTATTGGAATTCCGCCAGATGTTCTGCCCCATTTATTTTCCAGATATGAGCGGGGGGGGAGAAAAAGCCAAAAGCGTTTCCGAAGGATCGGGGGTAGGGTTATTCTTGGCGGCAAAAATTATCGATTTGCATCATGGCAAGATTTGGGCGGAGAGCGAAGGGGCGGACAGGGGTAGCCGGTTCAGTTTTTCGTTGCCGCTAAAAGCCGATGCGCCTGTTACTAAAAGCCATTAGAATATGCCAACCGCAAAAAGAAAGATCGGGGATTTGGGCGAAGATGCCGCGGCCAACTATCTCAAGGGTCGCGGCTATCAGATTTTGGACAGGAATTATAACAGAAAATGGGGCGAAATAGATATTGTAACCAGATTTAAAAAAGACATTGTTTTCGTCGAAGTCAAGTCGCAGGAAAAGGGAACAAAATTTTTTCCGGCGCAGAATGTAAATTATTTCAAACAGCAGCGGCTTATTCGCGCGGCCAAAACCTGGCTTTTGGAAAACCGAATTTTGCCGGAAACTCCTTGGCAAATTGATGTTATGGTTGTGAAATTGAATAGCGATTCCGGCGCGTCAGAAATTGAGCACATAAAGAACGCGGTCTGGGCAAGCCGTTGACTTAATAGTTGGTTGTGATATATTAAGAATAGTCGATTGAGAGTCCGCCCCGAAAAGGCGGACTATTTTAAAAATACCTGACTACCGCTTATTGACTACCGACTACCGCCCCCTATTTGCGGTAGACGGTAGACCGTAGTCGGTCAGCATCTTTAATGGACAAAGAATTTATTTCAGCTATTGAACAAATTTGCGAGGAGCGGGGTATTGCCAAAGAAAGAGTTCTGGAAACTATCGAGATGGCCATTGCCGCCGCTTACAAAAAAGAACATGGCCGCAAAGGGCAAATTATAAGAGCGGAGATTGATTTGGAAACCGGAGAGGCCAAAATTTTTCAGGTTAAGTTAGTTGTGGACGAGACTATGTTAAAACCGGAAAAAGAGGGGGGCGAAGAGGAGACGTTGACGGAAGAAGAGGTTGCTTCCGAGGCGACAAAGGACAGAGAAGAAGAGATGAGAGGAGAGGACGAGGATAAAAAAATCAGATTCAACCCGGAGAAACATATAATGGTAGATGAGGCCAAGAAAACAAAAAAGGGCGTTAAAGTCGGTGATGAATTATTGATTCCTTTGGAGCCGAGCGCCGGCTATGGCAGAATCGCGGCCCAGACGGCTAAACAAGTAATCGTTCAGAGAATCAGAGAGGCGGAAAAAGAGGCTGTTTTTGAAGAGTTTAGGGGCAAGGAGGGGCAGATTATATCAGGCGTGGTCCAGAGGATGGAAAGAGGAAATATTTTCTTTGATCTCGGGCGCGGTAATGGCGTTTTAACTAAGGAGGAACAAATTTTCGGGGAATATTACCGCCCCGGACAAAGATTCCGGCTTTATGTTTTTGAGGTGCGGATGGCGCCGCAGGGCTCGATGATTTTGCTTTCGCGCGTTCATCCGGCAATGATTAGTCGACTTTTCGAAATTGAGGTGCCGGAAGTTGCCGCTGGCACAGTCGTGATCAAGTCGGTAGCCAGAGAGGCCGGTTCGCGTTCCAAGATTGCCGCTGTTTCAACCGATGAAAAAATCGATCCGATCGGTTCGCTGGTCGGACAGAAAGGGACGAGGGTCCAGGCGGTGATCAATGAGTTAGGCGGAGAAAAAATAGACATTATCCAGTGGGACGAGGATCCGGCGAAATTTATCGCCAATGCTTTGTCTCCCGCCAAAGCGATAGATGTGGACATCAAAAAAAGAGAGAGGAGGGCGGTGGTAAAAGTCCCCGAAGATCAGCTTTCTCTGGCGATCGGAAAGAAGGGTCAAAATGTTCGGTTGGCCGCCAAACTGACCGGTTGGAAGATAGATATTTTATCGGCTAAGGGAGAAAAAATTGATGCGGAGGAAGGGGAAAAAGAAGAAGGCGGGGAGGAAAAGGTAAACGATGCGGAAATAGAGAAAGACACGGCGGCAGAAAGAGAGAAAAAAGAACAAAAGGATAAGACGGAAGAAAAGGAGGAAAAACCAAAGAAGAAGAGAGCGGCAACAAAAGAGCCCAAGAAGGCGAAAGAGAAAAAGGAAGAGAAGGGAGAAAATTAGATTTATTAAGAAGCAATTTTAATTTTTAGATATTAAATTAAACAAATTTTTCTAATTGACCCAATGAATGACCGATGACCAAATCTTAATGACCAATCAATGACCAAATGATTTAATTTTCTGGTCATTGGTTATTGGGGTTTGGGATTTGTTTAGAATAATTAGGTTAATTAGAGCAATTAAAATAATTTTATGAGTATTATCTTATTCGCGGTTCTATCTGGCTTATTAGCAATTGCCTTTTCTTTTTATTTGGTCTGGAAAATTCTTCGTTATCCGGCCGGCGAGGGCAACATGTTGGAAATTACCCAAGCAATTAAAGAGGGCGCCAAGGCTTATCTCAACCGGCAGTATCGGACTGTGGCGGCCGTTGCTATAGTTATTTCAATTATTCTATATTACGCCTTAAATCTTACGGCAGTGATTGGTTTTTTGTGCGGGGCTGTCGCTTCGGCATTAGCCGGATATATCGGTATGAACATCGCTGTGCGGTCTAACTCACGAACTGCGGAGGCAGCCAAGAGTGGTCTGAAAAAAGCGTTGGGCGTGGCTTTTGAGGGCGGAGCGGTTACCGGCCTGCTAGTCGTTGGATTAGGTCTTTTGTCGGTAACGCTGTTTTATTGGCTGACCAATGATCTTAAAGCTTTGGTTGCCTTGGGGTTTGGCGGAAGCTTGATTTCAGTTTTTGCGCGACTGGGCGGCGGCATCTATACTAAAGGCGCGGATGTCGGTGCTGATTTGGTCGGCAAGGTTGAGGCGGGCATTCCCGAGGACGACCCGCGCAACCCGGCTGTTATCGCTGATAATGTTGGCGATAATGTCGGAGACTGC
This sequence comes from uncultured Candidatus Saccharibacteria bacterium, assembly GCA_964474765.1. Classification (GTDB taxonomy): domain Bacteria; phylum Patescibacteriota; class Minisyncoccia; order Portnoybacterales. Next base: position 13,691 of record CAYYTW010000011.1, on the reverse strand, counting down.
GCTGGTATGGCCGCTGATTTATTCGAAACTTACGCGGTAACGGCTATTGCCTCTATGATCTTGGGGCACTTAATCTTTCCCGGCCTAACGAATGCTGTTTTACTTCCTTTGGCTTTAGGCGCGATTTCGATTATCGCTTCGGTAATCGGTTCTTTTTTCGTCCGTTTGGGAAGAAAACATTATATTATGGGCGCGCTCTATAAAGGTCTTGTCGCTTCAGCTGTTTTAGCGGCCCTGGGTTTTTATTTTGCCATCAAATATCTTACGATGAGCGCTAACTTGCCCACCGAAGCTTTAACGAAGGCGAGTTATGTTTCTTTCGGCCTTTGGCCGCTGTATTTTTCCGCCATGGTCGGCTTGGCGGTAACCGCCGGCATGGTTTTAATAACGGAATACTATACCTCCAAAAGTTTTCGGCCGGTCCGTTCCATCGCCGAATCTTCAACCACCGGCCACGGAACCAACATTATTACCGGTTTGGCTATTTCAATGGAATCAACCGCATTGCCCGTGATTCTGATTTCTACCGGCATTTTCGTTTCGTTTTATCTGGCTGGGATCTACGGCGTAGCCGTAGCCGCAATGAGTATGCTTTCGATGGCAGGCATTATTGTGGCCATCGACGCTTTTGGTCCGATTACCGACAACGCTGGAGGAATTGCCGAGATGGCCGATTTGCCCGAAGAAGTGCGGAAGATAACCGACGCCTTAGACGCGGTCGGCAATACCACTAAAGCAGTAACCAAGGGCTACGCGATTGCTTCGGCTGGATTGGCAGCCTTGGTTCTTTTTGCTTCTTATACCCAGGAGTTTTTGGAGCAAGGAGGCAGGGCGATAATTTTTGAGTTGAGTGATCCTCGCGTTTTAATCGGTTTATTTTTGGGCGGTTTGCTTCCCTACTTTTTCAGTTCGTTGGCTATGAGAGCAGTTGGTAAGGCTGGATCTGCGGTAGTACAAGAGGTGCGCAGGCAGTTTAAAGAAATTAAAGGAATTTTAGAAGGACAAGCGAAGCCCCGATATGGCGCTTGCGTCGACATTGTTACCAAGGCGGCTATCCGTGAAATGATTTTTCCGGCCATGATTCCGGTTTTGGCGCCGATACTCGTCGGTTGGTCTCTTGGCCCCGAGGCGTTGGGCGGGCTTTTGGTCGGCTCGATTGTTACCGGAATTTTTGTCGCTATTTCAATGACTTCCGGCGGCGCAGCCTGGGATAATGCTAAAAAATACATCGAGGAGGGAAACTACGGCGGCAAGGGTTCATTCGCGCACCAGGCGGCCGTTACCGGCGACACGGTCGGCGACCCCTACAAAGACACTGCCGGCCCGGCGATCAATCCGATGATTAAGATTATTAATATTGTCGCGCTGCTGATGGTTAGCTTCCTGGTTTAATTAAGGCTTTTCCCCCTCTTCTTTGAGGGGAAAAGTCGACCATTTTGTTAGGGTCAACAAAATGGTCAATCAAAAAGAATGGAAACAGAAAAATCTAAAGACAAAAATTTTGCATATATTGACGGCGCCAACTTATACAAGGGGGTATCTGATTTGGGATGGAAATTGGATTACCGCCGTTTCAGAGTATGGCTTAGAGAAAAATATTCCGTAGAGCAGGCCTACATTTTTATAGGCCTTGTTCCAAAATACAAAGACCTCTATACTTATTTGCAAGAATCGGGCTTTATGCTTGTATTCAAGGAAACCATATATGATGGAGGCGGGAGGCCCAAAGGAAATTGCGATGCCGATTTGGTTTTGCGTGCGACGCAAGGCGCCTATGAAAACGATTTTGAAAAGGCCGTTATTATTGCAAGCGATGGAGACTATGCCAGTTTGGTTAAATTCTTGAAAGAAAAAGATAAGTTATTGGTTGTTTTATCGCCAAACATTAAAGGAAAATGCTCTATTCTTTTAAAAAGGACGGGCGCAAAAATTGTTTATATTAATGATAAGAAATCTATTCTGGAGGCTAAATAGAGGCCCGAAATGAAAAAGCCCCCGATGTGGACGAGCCGCATTAGGGTCTTTCTCGTGATAATCATTTATAGTATAGCAAACGCTTATTAAATGTCAAGTTTAAAAAGTGGATAACTATTTTCACTGGATGGGGAAAATGGTCAAAGGAAAAACATGAAAGAACAAATTATCAGTGGAACCATACCCGAAAATCTGCCCGCCGAAAAACACATTAAGGAAGCGAAGAAAGAAATAAAGCAATTAGAAAGAAAGGAATTGAAAAGCATAGATGAATCTAAATCTCCTACAACTTAAGAAAAAATTCGGTAAATATGGCAGTTGGGCTTTGTGGGATGAGGATGGGAGTATTGCTTCATTAGTCAGAAAAAATGACTTCGAGCTTCTATTAAAACCGAACATTGTTTTTATTGGGCTTAATGCCAGCACGAAGCTGTCAGAGGACTGGATAAACTATCATAGTGAATGTTGTAAGTCTGGTAAGATTAAATCTTGGAGATGGTCACACGTAAGCAAACTAGCAGAGATTCTGCGCGAGAAAGAATTTGAGGCGCTGAAAGGGGCTTATATGACTGATATAATCAAAAATCATTACGATTCAAACAGCAATGTTGTGGTTAATCAAATTAAGCAAGACAGGAGTCTTGTGTCTAAAAATATAAGATTATTCGAAAAAGAATTAAAAATGCTTTCCAAGATTTCTGGGCTGGATAAATTTTACATCGTATGTATTGGAAATAAAAGTTTTGAAATTTTGGATCGGGTGTTAGGGACGAAAGTAAGCAAAATATGGCATTACTCTGCATATCAGCTTGGGCGAGAAGGAGTCAAAGAAAAAATACGACAGGATTTAAGAGGGGTGATTAAAAATATGAAGGAGTAAGATAAAAGATCAAAAATAACTACAGAGGTTTGACTTAAGTCATTATGAAAACCGAAACAAAAAATCTTCCGCAATCAAAAATTGAGATTACTTTTGAGCTTGAGCCGGCGGAGTGGCAAGAATTTATTAATGAGGCGGTGAAAGAATTATCCGTTGATTTGAAAGTGGCCGGTTTCCGGCCCGGACATCTGCCAAAAGACTTAGTTGAACGCGAGGTTGGCATGGCTAAGATTTTGGCCAGGGCGGCGGACTTGGCAGCGAGAAAATCGTATGTCAGGACAGTTATAGATGATAAGATAGAGGCAGTAGGCGCGCCGAAGATAACTATCCTTAAAGTAGCCGAAGGCAACCCTTTTGTTTTTAAGGCTGAAGTTGATGTTTTGCCGACTGTGGAATTGCCGGATTATAAAAAAATAGCCCAAAGCAGCAAGCCAAAAAAGAAAGAAGAAATTACCGTCGACGAGAAAGAGGTGGGGCAGTCTTTGAATTGGTTGGCGAAATCAAGGGCGAAGCACATTACCGTTCAGCGCGGAGCGGAGAAAAACGATCGGGTGGAAATTGATTTTGAAGTCAAGGTTGACGGGGAAAAAATCGATGGCGGCGAAAGTAAAAATCATCCTTTGATTTTGGAGGAGGGCAAGTTTATCAAGGGGTTCGAAGACAATCTGATAGGAATGAAGGAAGGCGAAAAAAAAGAATTTGGTTTGATTTTCCCGGCCGACTACCGCGAAAAAAATTTAGCCAATAAGCCGGCTGATTTTAAAGTGAAAATGAAGCTGGTTCAGAAGCAGGAATTGCCGGAAATTAATGATCAATTTGCTCAAAGATTGGGTGATTTCCATTGCTTGAGCGATTTGCGCCAGAGCGTAAAAGAAGGGCTTGTCCACGAGAAGGCCGAAAAAGAAAAACATGGCTGGCGAGAAAGAGTGCTAAATGAGATTGCCGACAAAGCAAGGATGGAATTGCCAAATGCTTTGATTAAACAAGAGAAAGAGGCCATTATTGCCGAGCTGAAAGCTAACATTGAGCAGTTCGGTCTGAAATGGGAAAAATATCTGGAAGAACTTTCCCCCTCCGGCGGATCCGCCTCGGGCGGAAAGAAAACAGGGGAAGAATTAGAAAAAGGGTTGATAGGCCAGGCAGAAAAAAGGGTCCGAGCGTTTCTGACCCTGAGAGAAATTGCTAAAAAAGAAGATATTGATGTCTCGGAACAAGAGGCGGAGAAGGAAATGAACAATTTTTTGCGGCGATATCCGGATGCCGAACTGGCGAGTGAAATTGACATCGCGCAACTGAAAGAATATACTTATGAAGTAATTAGAAATGAAAAAGTGTTTAAGTTATTGGAAAATCTTTAAGTTAACCTACAAATTACTAATTGACACTTATTACGAATAGAGGTGCAAGCGTATTCGTAATTGGATTTAATTCGTAATTAGTAGGAGATTCATGACTTTGATCCCAACAGTCGTAGAAAAGTCAATTGAAGGAGAGCGGGCCTACGACATTTATTCGCGCCTGCTCAAAGACCGCATTATCTTTTTAAGCGGTCCCATCGTGGACCAGACGGCTAATTTAGTTATCGCTCAGCTTTTATTTTTGGAGAGCCAAGATCCGAAAAAAGACATCAAGCTTTATATTAATTCTCCTGGCGGAGTGGTAACGGCTGGACTGGCTATTTACGACACGATGCAATATGTTAAACCGGATGTTTCCACCATCTGTATCGGTATGGCGGCAAGCATGGGTGCTACCCTTTTGACGGCGGGCGCCGAAGGGAAGCGCTTTGTTTTGCCGAACTCCGAAGTTTTGCTACACCAGGTTATGGGTGGAGCTGAAGGACAAGCAGTTGACGTAGAGATTTCCGCCCGCCAGATCATCAAGCTAAAAAATAAATTAAACGAGATTTTAGCTAAGCATACTGGTCAAGATATCAAAAAAATTGAAAAAGACACTGATCGCGATTTTTATCTGTCAGCTGAAGAGGCGAAAGAATACGGTATCATTGACCAGATTGTTAAGCCGCGCCGCTGATATTCAATTCGGCGGACTTAATTAAAGCAGACGATAATCAAACATAAAACATGGATGATTGCTTAGTGAAATCAGACACTAGTCATGATAACTGTTTTGGAGCTTTTTTTGATGGTTTTAGGATTAGCCGCCGGGTCGATTTTAGGATATTTTGCGCGTCAGACGATTGCCAGACAGCAAGCCGGAACAATTGAGGCCAGATTAGAAAAGCTGACCACAGGGGCCCGGCAAGAAGCCAAAGAAACCATTCTAAAGGCCAAAGAACATGCCGCTAATCTTTTAGAAGAAGTCAAAAAAGAAGAAAAAGAGCGGAGAATACAATTGCGCGATACCGAACAAAGATTAGAGAGGAAAGAGCAATTTTTTGACCGCAAGACCGCGGAGTTGGAGAATAAGACCTTGGCTTTACTGGCGAAGGGCGAGAAGATTAAGGGCTTGGAGACGGAAGTTCTAAAAGTCAGAGACGCAGAGTTTAGAAAACTTGAAGAAATCAGCCATCTTTCGCAAGATGAGGCAAAAAAAGAAATTTTATCTTTAGTCGAGAAGGAGCAGCAAGAGGAGATTTTGGAGCGAATGAAAAAGCTGGAGGAGAGCGGGTTGGAGGATTTGGAAAGGCGGGCTAAAGAAATAATAACTTTAGCTATTCAACGTTACGCCGCGTCTCAGGCGGCAGAAATCAGCTCAACGACCGTTGCCTTGCCCTCCGATGAACTTAAAGGGCGGGTCATCGGCAAAGAAGGACGGAATATAAAGACTCTGGAAAAATTGACCGGCGTTGAAATTATTGTGGACGAAACGCCGGAGGTTATTGTTATTTCTGGATTCGATCCTATCAGGCGGCAAATTGCCAAATTATCTTTGGAAAAATTGATTCAGGATGGAAGAATTCAGCCGGCCAAAATCGAGGAAGCGGTTGAGTCGGCTCGTTCCGAAATCGGCAAGAAAATTCAGGAAGCGGGTGAGGCGGCCTGTTATGATACTGGCGTGGTCGGACTTGACCAAAGGCTAATTAAAATTTTAGGCCGCCTTTGTTTTAGAACCAGCTACGGGCAGAATGTTCTTTTGCATTCTTTGGAGGTGGCGCATCTGTCAGCCGCCATCGCCGGCGAACTGGGAGCAAATGTTGAATTAGCAAAGAAAGCCGGCCTTTTGCATGACATCGGCAAAGCCGTAGACCATCAAATTGAGGGTTCGCATATCGAGATTGGCAAGGTGATTTTGGAGAGATATAATGTGGCTCCGGAAGTAATTAAGGTTATGCAGGCGCACCACGGAGATTATCCGTATGAAACCATTGAATCAATAATCGTTCAGGCGGCGGATGCCATATCGAGCGCGCGCCCGGGCGCGAGGAAAGACACCCTTGAGGCCTATCTGAAACGCTTGCGGGAATTGGAAGACCTGGCCGTCTCCTTTCCTGGTATTGAGAGGGCTTATGCCATCCAGGCTGGCCGCGAAGTGCGGGTTTTCGTCAGGCCGGAAGAACTTGACGATTTGTCTACACGGAAATTAGCCAAGCAGATCGCCGACAGAATTCAAGAAGAGTTGAATTATCCGGGAGAAATCAAGGTGACGGCGATCAGAGAGATGAGGGTGATAGAATACGCTAGATAGATTCATGTAACACAAAACATATAACACGTAACAGAAATTTACTTTTTGTTTTTGCCAAGTTTTGTTACATGTTACATGTTACATGTTTTATGAAAGTATTGTTCTTCGGCGATGTCATTGGTCAAACTGGCAGAAAGGCGGTTGAAAAAATCCTGCCCAAGTGGAAAAAGAAATACCGTCCCGATTTGATAATCGCCAATGCGGAAAATTTAGCCCATGGCGCCGGCGTCACCAGCAAAAGCATCGAAGAAATATTGGCGGCGGGAGTCGAGATGCTTACTTCCGGCAATCACATCTTCGATAAAAAAGAAGGTTTGTCTATATTGAACGATAAAAACATTCCTTTAATTAGGCCGGCCAATTGGCCGCCAATCCCCTACGGCCAGGGCTACCGGATATTGAAAGTCGGCATCAGAAAGGTTTTGGTGGCTAATTTGAACGGCCGTTTGTTTTTTAAAGAATCTCTTGATTGTCCTTTCAGAAAAATGGATGAAATTTTGGAGGAATGCGAGGATGAGAATATCGACGCCATTATCGTTGATTTCCATGCTGAAGCCACTTCGGAAAAAGCGGCGCTCGGGCATTATCTTGACGGTCGCGTTACCGCCGTTTTGGGGACGCATACGCATGTGCCGACGGCTGACGCTAAAATTTTGTCTGGCGGCACCGCTTTTATTTCCGATCTCGGTATGGTCGGACCTTATGATTCTGTGATCAGTTTTGACAAAACGGAGGCGATCAGAGGCTGGCTGACTCAAATGCCGTTTCGATTCGAATTTGCCGGAGGGCCGGTGCAGGTTGACGCGGTTTTGATTGAAACGGGAAAAGACAAAGCCGCCAAGAAAATCGAAAAACTGCAGGAAATCATTGCTCTTGACTAAGAAAATATGCTACAATGGAGATAGCCGTAGATTAAAAAAGGGGGGTTCCCCAAAGGTCGAAAAAAGAAAAATTAAATCGAGTATGCAGCTGCATATTTAATTATTAATATGAACAAGGATCAATTTATTGAAGCGGTCGTCGCGGCAACCGGCTTGTCGAAAAAAGACAGCGCCGGGGCCTTGGAAGCCATGATTGAAGTTATAACCAAAACTTTGAAGAAGGGCGACAAGGTAGCGATTGCCGGCTTCGGCACCTGGCAGGTTTCCAAGCGCGCGGCTCGCGCCGGTGTCAACCCAAAGACCGGCGCCAAGATCCAGATTCCGGCCATGAGAGTTCCAAAATTCAAGGCTGGCAAAGGATTGAAAGAAGCTGTCCGCTAAGCTTATTTAGTACTTTACACTTTACCGAAAACTCCCGCGATGATGCGGGAGTTTTCGGTTGATAAAATAGATTTGATTTTTGGAGCGGGTAACCGGAATCGAACCGGCATCCTCACCTTGTCCCGCAAAAATCCAAATCTTTGATTTGGTAAATTTTGCGCGATCCCATGATATTTGAGCGGGCGAAGGGAATTGAACCCTCGTATCTTGCTTGGAAGGCAAGTGTATTGCCGTTATACTACGCCCGCCTACAGCCCATATAAGATAGGAATTTTTAAAGGATTTGGATTAAACGGGATCCTCGAAAATATAATTTCGCTACGCTCAAATATTTTCGGGAGAAGGGTGATATAATAGCCATTATACGATACCCGCCTTCGCTAAAGCTTCGGCGGGCAAGCCCGCTTGGCCTCAGTGTAAACTTAACTTCGGTTGCGACTTAATGTAAACTTTTTAGCAAACAAGCTTGCTTGGCCTTAGTAGTCTAAATTTTTTGGCTTGCCATTCCGAAGTCTTGGTGTAGGATGGTCGGGGTGCAGAAATTCGAACTTGGACTTCCGCCAAAGGCGGATCCGCCTCGGGCGGAAAGTGCTCCTTCACTCGCCTAAATTTTTGTTTTCGGGGTGCTGGGAGTTGAACCCAGGCCGCATGCTCCCAAAGCATACATACTACCGTTATACGACACCCCGACAAAATTTCTTGCCCGCCCAAATTTTAAAGAAATTTGCGGCGGGTAAAGCGGGCAAGAAGCGCTCATGCTAGCTTCACCCTCCTAACTTTTTTCAAAAAGTTTGGAGAGCAACTTACACTATAACGCGTCGCTCGGTTCGTTTTTGTCCATGTCATTCTCCGGCCCCTTTGTTCCATTCAGTATTTCCTCAATTTTTTCAACAATCTGGCTCGGGGTGGAGTGCGCTTTTATCAGATAGGCGTCTGCCTCCGATTCTATTCCTTTTTTGATGTTTTCCGGTTCTCCCAGATTCGTGAACAAGATAACTTTCGTAGATTTCAACTCCGGATCGTTTTTTATCGTCTGCAGGATTTCAAAACCATCTTTATTGGGCAAAACAATGTCTGAAATAACTAAATCTGGTTTGTTTTCTTTGGCCTTGGTAATTGCTTCCAGTCCGTCTTTGGCCACAGCGACCTCATAGCCGGCCTTTTTGAATTTGCCGGCATACATCTCCGCGATTAAATTGTCGTCTTCAACAATAAGAATTTTTTTCATTTGTTTTGTTTCCCCCTTTTACAAAGGGAGGAGTTACGTACCGTTTAATTTTACATCGCCTCTTAATCGTTAATAATATGGATAATTCTATGCCTTCTATTTGTCCAGCAGGCTTTGGACTTTCGCCAGAAGTTCTTTGGGCGTAAGCGCGCTTTTTACTAGATATTGGTCGGCGCCCATAGCCAGACCGCGTTGGATTTCTTCGTTTTGCGCCAAGTTGCTGAAAATTACAATAAGGATGGTTTTTGTTTCCGGATCGTTTTTCAACTCTTTCAGCACGGTCCAGCCATCAATTTGCGGCATTAAGATATCCAAAAGAATCAAGTCGGGTTTTTCTTTTTTGACGAAAGAGACTCCTATTTTTCCGTCGGCGGCATCAATAACCTTGTAGCCGGCGCGTTCAAAATAGAGCTTATACATCTCCAAAAGGCCGGGCTCGTCTTCGGTGATAAGGATTTTTTTCATACATGTAACATATAACACGTAACAATCCTTGTCCAGACTCGCAACTTGAGCGGCAAGGCCTTGTTATATATTAAGATGGTTACAAAACCTTATTTTGTCATTCTGAACGAAGTGAAGAATCTCTTGCGAATGCAAGAAATTAAGCTCCTTTTCTCAAACAAGTTGAGAGATTCTTCGGGCTTCACCCTCAGAATGACAGTTTTGAAACCATCTCATTATGTGTTTTGTGTTTCATGAATTATGGGCAAAGTGAAGTAGAAAGCACTGCCTTTATTTTCTCTTTCTGACTCGACCCAGATTTTTCCATGATGCGCTTTGATGATTTTCCCGGCCCAATAAAGACCCAAGCCGGCGCCTTCGGTATAGCGGGCAGTAGCGCGCGGTCCTCGCTGGAATTTCTCGAATAAAAACGGCTGGGTTAATTTGGGGACACCGCATCCAGTGTCTCGGATAGAGAAAAGGAGATGGTCGTCGGTTGGTTTAAGAGTGACGGCGATTTCACCAGCATCGGTATATTTGATGGCGTTGTCAATAAGGTTTTGAACAACCTGTTCGATTTTATGGACGTCTATCAAAACTTTAGGAAGCGGGCTTTTGAATTTAATAAAATGCAGATAGAGGCTTTTTTTGACCGCCAGCGGTCTCAATTCTTTAATCTGGCCGTCAATCAATTCTTCCAGCGAAGTCAGTTTAAAATTGAACTGCATGCGGCCGGCCTCGATGCGGGAGATATCAAGCAAGTCTTCAACCAGCTCCAGGAGTCGTTCCTCGCTTTGATAGATTTGGCCCAGATGTTTTTTCTGTTCCTCATTTAATTTCCCCCAGAATTCTTCCAGAAGCATCGAAGTCACCCCCTTAATAGTCGTCAGTGGCGTGCGCAACTGGTGCGAAGCAATGGACAGAAATTCCGACTTCGCCTCATCCAATTGTTTCAATCTTTCATTCGCCACCTCCAGCTCTTTGGTTCTTTGTTTAACTTGGTCCTCAAGTTTTTCGGCCAATTTTTCCAAAGATTCTCTGGCTTTTCTTTCGGCAAAATTAGCTTGGATAATCTTTTCTGTGCTTTTATCAAAAAAATAACCATAAATAATGACCAAAACAAAAATAGAAATGATTGCCAGTTTTGAAATTTTTCCTTCAACCAGAAAAGATATAATAAAAAGAAAAAAAATTAAGACCGAGCTGATTATTAAGTACCTGAAAAACAAACAATTATGAAATTTTGATTCACAATATTGACAACGCTTGGAGGGCGGATAATTAACGTTTTGAGCCAACCAGCAATTCTTATTAACAAATCCGGCCTCCCCTATTCCTCTTTTCCTTTGACCCATTCGACTCTGCTCAGGGTCAATCCTGGGCTTGTCGAAGGATTGAAATTCCTCGGCTTCTTTCATTTTTTTATTGTTTATTAAAAATCTTCTTAAACATGACATACATCAAAGAAGCTAAACAAATATTAGCGAAACTGGCTAAAAGCGTTAAGAAGGACACTGTTAGATCCACTCCCCAAGCGAAGTCGACAAATTTCCCAAAATAAAGCAGGAAAAAGGAAATCAAAAAAAGAGTGGCCGTAAAACCATAGACAAATTTTAATTCTCCTGAATCTTTCTGAATCGGCGTAAATTTCTGTTTTAGCAATTTGCTTGAAACAGAATTGTGAAATTGATAAAGAAAATTGAATTTCACGGAGAAAGCTCCAAAAAAGAACAAAAGGCCGGTTATCAAAACTAACCAGTTATTCTGAATCAAAAAAGCAAGCATGGCCAAAAATCCAGAAACGGCTCTGAAAAAATTTAAAGAACTATTGTTATAAATTAGACATTGTTGCATATGTGAAGTATTGAAATTATTTTTTAAAAACTGTTTTATCTAAGGCTTTTTTACAAATAGTCGTGTTATTAGTTTGCGCAAAATAGCGGGTCGCTCCGCCGGGAAATTATTATTGGACTGAACGCACTTTTTTACGGCCCAGCACGCTTTTCTTACATCCCCAAGGTCGTTATATATGTAAAAACTTAGCCTGCAGCTTGCGGGAGGATCTATCTCGTAATAACGATGCGCCAAAGTCGCGCAATGACAGCCAGCTCTAGACTCTATTCCTAATTTATTTAAGTTCTCGGCAATTTCAAACGGGCTTTTGCCTTTGTGTGTAAAAGCAATCAGGGAAGTTCTATTTTCTGGATTCTTTGGACCATAAATCTTTAGACGCGGTATTCCCCCTAATATTTTTAGCGCCTCTTCTATTAAAACTTTTTCATGATTCTCTATATTTTTCATCGCTTTTTCTACATCGGGGACCTCCAATTTTCTATCGGTCATAAAATACTTATGTTGCCCCGGGTTCAAAGCAAAGTCCATTAATAATCTTACGGCCTCGGCAGAAAGGATCGTTCCTAAAATATTAGGCGTTCCCGCTGTAAATTTCCAGGGAAGCGCGTTATATTCCACTTTTTCCGAGCTGACTTTTCCCTCCTCGATCATATCCCCTCCATAAAGAAACGGCCTCATTTTTTCAAGCAATTCTTCTCTTGCGTACAGGGCGCCCACGCCAAAAGGGGCAAGCATTTTATGGAAAGACCAAACGAAAAAATCTATGTCTAATTTCCTAACATTGATAAACATGTTTGGCGCTGTCTGGGCGCCGTCAATCAGAAGATAAGATTTTTTTTCGCCATTTGGTTGCGGATAACCGCTTGAACAAGCAATCTCTTTTATTTTTTCTATCGGAGTTTTTACCCCCAAGAAATTAGACGCGCCCGTACAGCATATTAATTTAGTTTTTTCATCCACCAAGGATTTTAGATGAGCCAAGTCAAGCTCTCCCGTCTCCTTATCAAACTTAGCGAGTCTGTATTCCACATTAATTCCGAACTTTGGCAGTATTTCTTTGCACAATCCATACCAAGGCACATAGTTTGAATTGTGCTCCATAAGTGTCGTAACTATATTGTCCCCGTCTTTAAATTCGGTCATTAAAGAATACATGACCGAATTGATGGCTTCGGTGGTGTTTCTGTGCAAGATAATATTTTTCCTTGAGGGGGCATTGATAAATTGCGCGATAGTGTCGTAAGCAGCCTCGAATTTTTCAGTAGTCGATTTTGAAGCGTCGGACTGTCCTCTATGGACATTGTCATATTGCGCAATAAGCTCTTTTAACAAACTTAACAATTGGATCGGAACCTGTGTACTCGCCGCGTTATTTGAAACAGTTCTTCCCGAGTTTATTGCCGGGAAAAATCTTTTTATTTTCTGAGTTTTAATCATGCTTAGTAACAGTATTTACGCGCCTTGAAAAAATAGCTTAAAATGAACCTCCGCCCCGCCGAGCGGGGCGGTTTCCTCGGCTTCGCCTTCGGCGGTTCTTTCTATCCGCTTCATCCGCCCCGCAGAATTGCGGGGCGGTTTTCGCGAATAGAAATAAAGGTAAAGAGTAGAAAATAAACAAAAACTATGTCTTTGCCTAAAAATGCTATCGGCTACATAAAGGGACTAATGAGATGGTTACAAAACCCTATTTTGTCATTCTGAACGAAGTGAAGAATCTCTTGCGAATGCAAGAAATTAAGCTCCTTTTCTCAAACAAGTTGAGAGATTCTTCGGGCTTCACCCTCAGAATGACAGTTTTGAAACCATCTCAATGTGTGTCTTTGGGAATGCAGCTTGACTCTGGGACGGCAAAATTGGTCGGAGTATCCTCGGTATTAATCTGGTTTTAATAGCTTGGTCGAATGGCAAAGCAACTATTCCCCTTGCCCTTAAAGTATACCAGAAGAGAAACGGAAAAACGAGGATCTGAACCTGGACAGGATCGACTTGACAAAAGTGTCACTGGAAATTTGTTACCCAATTTAAGAACAATCGGAAATTAAACGGTGTTCCCCTAAAAAAGATCCGGAGAAATCCTTACTGGGCGATACCGGGAAAAATCACTGGCGGCGCCAAGACAATTGTTGTCAGAAACGGCAAGAAATGCTTCGCCGCCAGTGACCTTAAATTATCCAAACAGGAAATACTTTCTCGCTATCTAAGCTGTTTTTTCAAGGCGCGTAACTACTGTTAGCATATTTAAAACTTACTATGGTTCTGATATTGACGATCCGTTGAAGATGGATTTAGATTTTTTGCAAAGAAGCATAAAATTTGCGCGAAGCAATGCTAAATTAGTGTAGAGTTCGATGCATAATGCCAGATACATTCTGGACTCCTTGAGACCATAATCTCATGGCGT
>CAYYTW010000010.1:15187-27560 GCA_964474765.1 uncultured Candidatus Saccharibacteria bacterium | reverse complement strand
GCCATGAGATTATGGTCTCAAGGAGTCCAGAATGTATCTGGCATTATGCAGCCCGTTACACGTCGAGTTTGGTAAATAATACGCATTTCTGTCATTCCCGCGTAGGCGGGAATCTATAACTTTATTGTATTTACTGGATTCCCGCTTTTCACCCTGCGGGTGACCACCCGTAGGTGTGGCGCGGGAATGACAACGAAGGTGTTTTTATCTATTTTTTCACCAAACTCTACAAGTCTGGCACATTTGCGGATTATCTTTGATCTAAGCCGTCAGGCGAATTCGCTTTCTAGTCATCGGTTTTTACAAAACACGATTGGACTTATAACGGGGTCAAGAAAGCGATTGACAGTATTTTTTTATTATGTTAAAAAAATGGAAGTACCTAATATCTAAATAAAGAAAAGTAAGAAAGGTAAGAGAAAGAGCGAATAAGGAGAACATATGGATATTGTTGTCTTGTTAAAACAGGTGCCCAACACAGAGACTGTCATTAAGATCGAAAATGACGGCAGATATATTGCCACCAGTGGTATTAAATGGGTTATTAATCCCTATGACGAATATGCAGTCGAGGCGGCTCTACGTCTCAAGGACAGCCAAGGCGCCAATGTCACCATTCTCAGCCTCGGGCCTCAGCGTACGGTGGAGTCCATTCGCGCAGCTCTGGCCATGGGCGCTGATAAGGGAATCTTGGTTGATGATCCTGCCGCCGAAGGCAGTGATGCCTTGGGCAAGGCCAGGATTCTTACTGCGGCCCTGAAGCAAATTCCTCATGATCTCATCTTTTGCGGCCATCGGGCCGTGGATGATGACGAAAACCAGGTGGGCATCATGGTGGCTGAGCTCCTGGGCATACCCCATCTGGGCTTGGCGGTAGCCGTGGAAGTGACGAACGGAGGGGTTAAAATTAACCGGCCAATCGAAGGGGCGAAAGTGCAATTGGAGACCCGATTGCCGACCTTGGTCACTATAGGCGGCGCCCATGCAATTTGGAATCCCCGGTATGCGTCGTTGCCCGGCATTATGAAGGCCAAAAAGAAACCGTTAGAAATCAAAAAACTCGCGGACTTGGGGTTGTCGTCGGAACAAGTGGGAACCGCGGCCGCTAAGATCATGATTACCTCGTTGGAAATGCCGGTTCCGCGACAGGCAGGATCGATAATATCAGGAGATACTGTCACTAAGGCCAAAGAGTTGGTCCGCTTGCTCCACGAAGAAGCCAAGGTCATTTAAAGAGGAGATATTATTATGGCGGAAGGTGTATGTATAATCGCCGAATTCCGCAATCGCGAATTTCGGCGGATCTCATTTGAGGTGGCCAGCGAAGGCCGGCGGTTGGCTAATGCTTTGGGCGAGTCCTTGACCGCCATCGTTTTAGGGGATGGCGTGGCAGCTGAAGCCGCGGCTTTAGGCCACTACGGAGTTGAAAAGGTCTATATGGTTGATCGGCCGGAACTGAAAGACTACTTGGTAGAAACCTATGTGCCGATAGCGGCTGAAATTCTAAAAACCATACAGCCCAAAGTGGTGCTCAGCGCCGCATCTACGGACGGCAAGGATTTGAGCGCCCGGCTGGCAGCGCGTTTGGGCGCCGGGTTGGCGCAAGACTGTACTGAACTTGTGATCGAGAATGGTTTACTCAAGGCCAAGCGGCCAGTCTATGCCGGCAAGGCCTATGCCTGGTATGCCTGGACCGGCGGCTCCTATCCTCAGATGGCTTCTTGCCGGCCCAATGTGATGGCTTGTTCGCTAATCGATGCCTCAAAGAGCGCTCCAGTGGAAACCCCGGTCGTTGCTCTACCGGCGGTCGTCAAGAGCCGGGTAGTGAACGTCGAAGTCTCCGAGGTCAAGGTTGATCTCGCTGAAGCGCAGATCATTGTCTCGGGAGGACGCGGCATGAAGGATCCCAAGAATTTTGCCCTTCTGGAAGAGCTGGCACAGCTTCTGGGCGGCGCGGTAGGAGCTTCCCGCCCAGCAGTGGATGCCGGTTGGCGCCCTCACGCTGATCAAGTGGGACAAACCGGTAAGGTGGTCACTCCAACCCTTTACATCGCTTGCGGCATCTCCGGAGCCATCCAGCATCTGGCCGGTATGGGATCCAGTAAATTCATCGTGGCGATCAATAAAGATCCGGAAGCGCCCATCTTCAGCAAGGCCGACTACGGCGTGGTGGAAGATCTTTTTCAGTTCATTCCGGCTTTCATCGAAGAAGTGAAAAAGCTCAAGGCGGCTTGCAGTTGATAGCTTTCGGCAACACTGTAAAATGATCCGTGGCGCTCACGATAATCGAGCGCCTTTTTGTGAGAATCTCGATAGAACGGGAGGTGCGATCATGCAACCGGGATATTTTCCCGCCAATATCATCTTTGCGTTTATCTTTATCGCGGCGATCGGATTCTTTGCGCTCACCGTCTACAAGCTCTACCGCATTCTGCGGCTAGGCCAGCCGGAAGACCGTTTTGATCAGATCGGCCGGCGCCTGCGGGGCGTGGCCACTTTTGTCTTCGGACAGCGGCGAGTCGTTCAAGAGCCCGCCGGCTGGGGCCACTTCTTAATTTTTTGGGGGTTCATTATCATTACCATCGGCAATTTGGAGACCTTTGGGGTCGGCCTCTACCACAGCTTTGCCTATTGGAAATTCCTGGGAAAACCGTTCACCGCGCTTCTTTACCTGCTACAGGACCTGTTATGCGTCGGCGTGGTTATCGCCCTGGTCGTTTCGCTTTACCGCCGTTTTGCGGTTAAGCCGGAACGGTTGCGGTTTTCCGACCAACAGGCGGCCAACCTGGACGCGTGTATCATCATCGGCTTGATTTTAGTGTTGATCGTGTGTCTGTTCGGGTCCCGGGGCGCGGAATATTGCCTGGCCCAGCTCGAACCTGGCCGCTATTTTCCCTCAGCCGCTTTCATTTCGGTGGCCCTTTCCGAAATTTTTGCCCGTCTATCGGAGTCGAGCCTGGTAGTCTGGTATAGTTTTTTCTGGTGGGCCCACACTTTGGTGATCCTGGGCTTTCTGGTTTATGTTCCTTTTTCCAAACACCTACATATCTTAGGCGCCATCCCCAACGTCTTCTTCCGCAGATTCAGGCCTATCGGCGAGCTCTCCAAAATGGATCTAGAGGACGAATCGGTGGAGACCTACGGCGTTTCTAAAATCGAGGAATTCACCTGGAAGCAGCTCCTGGACCTTTACGCCTGCACCGAGTGCGGCCGCTGTTCCGAGAATTGTCCGGCGGCCCTTACCGGCAAACCCTTGAGCCCCAAAGAAATGATCCATAATCTCAAAAAGCATCTGCTGGCCAAGGGTAAACTTTTAACGGACACGAAAGTTAATCCGGCTCGCCTTGCCGGAGCCTTCGGCGTAGCGCAGGAAGGATGCGCCGCAACGGAATTAAAAAAGGCTCTATCCGGCGAAGTCTGCCTGACGGACAAGATCTGGTCTTGTACTACCTGCGGCAACTGCATGGAGCATTGCCCCGTGTTCATCGAACATATCCCGAAGCTGGTGGATATGCGCCGCTACCTGGTGCTTATGGAGAGCGATTTTTCTCCGGAGGTCCAAACTGTCCTGCGCAACTGGGAGACAAACTCCAATCCCTGGGGTCTGGCCTTCGCCAGCCGGGGCGATTGGGCTAAGAAACTTGATGTCCAAACCCTGGCCGAAAACCCAGAAGTGGAATATCTATTTTATGTCGGCTGCGCCGGCAGTTTTGACCAGCGGAGCAAAAAGGTGACGACCGCCATGGTTAAGCTTCTCAAGCGAGTCGGAGTCAGTTTCGGCATCCTGGGAGCCGAAGAAAAATGTTGTGGCGAGACGGCCAGGCGCATCGGCAACGAGTACCTGTTTCAATCCATGTCTACCGAACTGACGGAGATCATTAATGGCTATGGAGTCAAAAAGATCATTACTACTTGCCCCCACTGCTATAATTGCCTGAAGAACGAGTATCCCCAATTCGGCGGCAACTGGGAGGT
This sequence comes from uncultured Candidatus Saccharibacteria bacterium, assembly GCA_964474765.1. Lineage (GTDB taxonomy): Bacteria > Patescibacteriota > Minisyncoccia > Portnoybacterales. The sequence goes on along the minus strand of CAYYTW010000010.1, from coordinate 23,585 downwards.
CTTTCATCATTCGGAGTTTTTATTTCGACTCCTGAACGAAGGGAAGCTAAAGCCGGGGCGACGTCTGGATAAGCGAATCACTTTCCACGATTCCTGCTACTTGGGCCGTTATAACAATATATATGATGAGCCGCGCGGGATCTTAAAGTCAATTCCGGGCCTGCGCCTGAAAGAAATGGAACGCTGTCGCAATAAATCATTTTGTTGCGGCGCGGGCGGAGGCCGGATGTGGATGGAAGAGACCTTGGGACATCAGAAGATCAATGAGGCTCGCGCTGATCAGGCGTTGGCCCAAGACCCCGAGATCGTCGGAGTCTGCTGTCCCTTTTGCACCACCATGCTCGAGGACGGCCTCAAGGCGCGAAACAAAGAAGGAGTGGTAGGGGTCCTTGATATCGCCGAATTACTACTCCAGTCCGTGGAAGTGGAAGAGTAAGTTAAAAAATAGTCTGGCCCGCATCTTTGCGGGCCATTTTTTATTTAACAACCGGATTTCGCAGAAAAATACACATATATTTTTCATGAGCGGAGCGAAATAAAAAAATATACTTAACGTATAGCATGAAAATCTGTGAAATCAAATAAAACTACGCTATAGCGTGAAAATATTTGAAATTACGGGTGGATGATGCCCCCGCTGGAATAAAAAATGCCTGCATTAATGCCCGCATTAATGCAGGCACGGTCGTTCCGTAGCCTTGTGCGAAGGACGACGCCGGAATTATTAAGATTGCAGTGACTTTCAAATTCCAGCTTCCATAAATTTTATTTTAACGCTCGGCATTTTTTAATTGTTTCCAATATTCTGGATGGTTAATTCTATTATTTAATAATGTTGCGCTATTATTTTTCACCTTGTTTTGTGAAACATTTTTATCTTCCTGAAAAATAATTTCAAAAACATCATCTTTTTCAAAAAGTGATTTTTCATTCTTGCCAATTTTTTTCTCTATTATCGGCAAAAAATCCTTGTTTATTTCATAACCAATTGAATTCCTACTTAATTCACGTGCCGCCTTTGAGGTTGTTCCACTGCCCAGAAAAGGATCGAGGACGCTTTCTCCGACAAAACTAAACATTTTTATAAGTCGGCGCGGCAATTCTTCCGGGAACATCGCAATATGTCCGCTATTTTGCTTCTCACCAGCAAAATTCCAATGACCCGTAAAATATTTTCGCCACTCTTCGTTGGTCATTTTTGATTTTTCTTTTATTGTCTGCGAAATATTGTTTTTATCCTTACCCAATTTCTTAAACAAAAGTATAAATTCATAATCAATAGCAATGTGGCCGTTACGCGGATAAGGATACGATCCCATAACAGACGCACCGCCACTTGTATTCATAGTGGTCATTTTCTGCCAAATAACAGCTCCCATATAATCAAACCCGATCGATTCGCAAAATTTTATAATTTCCGTTCTTATCGGTATTATTTTATATCTGCCATAGGTTATAGCCCTTGCGAACTGGTCGCCGATATTAACACACAACCGGCAGCCAGGATTCAAAACCCTATAAGATTCCGACCAGACTTGATTTAATTTTCTAATATAGTCTTCATAGCTATCGTTAAAACCGATCTGCTTTTTGTCGCCGTAATCTTTTATCTGCCAATAAGGCGGTGAGGTAATTATAAGATGAACCGATTCATCTCCAACCTCGGCCATGTTTCTCGAATCCCCTATAATAATTTTGTGCTTCGTTGACATGATTAATCTAATAACTCACTTGTGTCGACATTTAATCCATTCTTAGTTTTCTCATAAAAAATAATTTTCACGTCGATGTTTTCCCTTAAAGAATTTTTGGTTTTATAGGTAATCGACTTGATGGAAACCGGCTCGTTGCCAATAAAGCCGTCTATTCCCCGCGACTCCTCCTGCGGAGTCGAAAATTTATATCCTTCTTTCTTGGCGTCCGCGATCTTCTTTAAAATAGCCTCCTGAAATCTCAAGCCAATAAAAGTTTTTTCCAGCACTAAATCTTCAACCCACTTTCTAACCATTGCCTTGTCTATCTTTCCGACAGCCTCTTTTAAATTATTCACCATTGCGTTTATCTTTTCAGTGGCATTTTCAATCGCTTCGGGATGTTTCGCCAAATACCAGCGTTTCCATCCTTCGTAAGTTTTTTCGGGACATTCGTTTATCAATTCCGAGAGCTGGCCCACCACCCTCGGCCTCGTTCCTTGAGAATTTTGATTCGCCAAATTTAAAATTTGAGTCGCGTAGCGGGGAAATTCCTTGATCTCTCCGACCAGTTCTTGTATCAGTTCGTCGTTTTTTATTTTGAGAATAGCCATACGTTTTAGAATACTAACTATTTTTAGTTTATCATTTATTAATGAAAAAAACAAAGTTAAACCAAGGAGTTTACTTTTCCCAACCATCCTTCGCCGGAGACTACTATCCTTCGCTAAAGCTTCGGACTGGCAGGGCGGAAAGGCACGTTTTTAATTGACGTAATTCTTCCATCATGGTAAAAAAATGACAGTAACTTGAAAACCTTAAAAAGGATGAATTACAGCTAAGGAGAAAATGACGATGTCTGTGAAAGCAAAGAAACCGAAGACAACAAGACAAGAAAAGGTGCGGTTCGTTACCGCTACCACCCTATTCGACGGCCATGATGCCTCGATCAATGTTTTCCGGCGCTTGCTGCAGCGCGCTGGCGCCGAAGTCATCCACCTGGGACATAATCGTTCCGCCAAAGAGATCGTCTATGCCGCTATCCAGGAAGGAGCACACGCCATCGCGGTCAGTTCGTATCAGGGCGGGCACATCGAATTCTTTAAGTATATTAAGGACCTTTTGGATGAGAACGGCGTCGGGTTTATCAAGATTTTCGGCGGCGGCGGCGGGGTTATCGTTCCTGAAGAAATTTGCGAACTCGAAGACTACGGTATTACCAAGATTTATTCCCCCGAAGACGGCCAGAGGCTGGGACTGCACGGCATTATCCAGGATATGATCGACAAGGCCGCTACCGTAAAATTTCCGCCTCTCCTCTCGGATTGGCAAGAAAAAATTCGCCAGCGTCAGGGTTCTGTTGTTACCCGGCTGATTTCTTTGGCCGAAAACGATAGCCGTGCCTTTGCCCGGATCAGGCAGGAGTTGCCCCGCGCCCCGAAATCGCCGACTGTCATCGGCATAACCGGGACCGGCGGCTCCGGCAAGAGCTCCCTGGAAGACGAGTTTATCCGCCGGTTTATGATCCAATATCCGGAAAAATTCCTGGCCATCATCGCCATCGATCCGACCCGGAAGAAAACCGGGGGAGCGCTTTTGGGAGACCGCATCCGCATGAATTTCGTCAATCCCGAAAAAGTCTTTATGCGATCGCTCGCCACCCGGGAATCGGCAAATGAACTCTCTCTGGCGCTGGAGGATTCTCTCAATATCATCAAGGCCGCGGGCTATGACCTGATCATCGTGGAGACCCCCGGCATCGGTCAGGGGGATGTCTCTATCACCAAGTACGTCGATCTGGCCATCTATGTGATGACCGCGGAATTCGGCGCGCCCTCACAACTTGAAAAGATCGACATGCTCGATTTTGCCGATCTGATTGCCATCAACAAGTTCGACCATAAGAATTCACTCGATGCCCTGCGGGAAGTCAGGAAACAATACCGGCGCAATCACAATATCTTCGGGACTCCGGATGACACGCTGCCCATCATCGGCACCGTGGCCAGCAACTTCCATGACCCCGGTCTCAATGTCTTTTTTATAAAGGTGATGTCGGCCTTGAAGGAAAAGGGCCTGATCGATTGGCTCCTTCCTCGGGCGATGAGTTATTCGCCGCAGGAGTCGTCCAAGTCGGCTATCCTGCCCGCGCCGCGGCAAAATTATCTCAGCGAAATCGCCGGCGCCATCCACGCCTACCATGAGAAGACCGGGCAAGCCGGACTGCAACTGCGTAAATTAGAAGCTCTCCAAACCGTGAATCAAGAACTGGAGCTGGATCTGGCCAACCAGATCGCGGAAGCGGAAAAAAAGATCGACCCTGAAATTATTGACGCCCTGGCCCAATGGGCTGAAATTAGGCAGCAATACTCACAAGAAGAACTCGAGGTAAAGATCAGAGATAAGGTCAGCCGGATTGAGCTTTACAGCGAATCGCTGGCTGGCTTGAAAATTCCCAAGATCGTTCTGCCGGCGTTAGACAGCCTCCCGGAAATCTTGAAATGGCTTCGAAAGGAAAATCTGCCCGGCTATTTCCCCTATACCGCCGGGGTGTTTCCATTCAGAAGGGATGGAGAAGACCCCAAGCGGCAATTCGCCGGGGAAGGCACGCCGGAACGCACCAACGCGAGGTTTCATTTCCTCACTGAAGGCGACCCGGCCAAAAGATTGAGTACCGCCTTCGACTCCCTGACACTGTATGGCGAAGACCCCAGTAAAGAGCCGGATATTTTTGGCAAGATTGGTGAAGCTGGAGTCAACATCTGCACCCTGGAGGATATGAAGAAGTTGTATAAGGGCTTCGACCTCTGCGCTCCTAATACCAGCGTGTCCATGACGGTAAACGGACCGGCGCCGATTCTCCTGGCCTTCTTCTTTAATACCGCCATCGACCAGCAACTGGATAAATTTAAGTCAGAATATGGCCGCGACGCCAACCCGATAGAAAGAGAGCGTATCCGGCAGATGGTTCTGGCCCAGGCGCGCGGCACCGTGCAGGCCGACATCTTAAAGGAAGATCAGGGGCAAAATTCCTGTATCTTCTCTATCCCTTTTGCCTTGCGGCTCATGGGCGATGTCCAGCAGTATTTTATCGACAATAATGTCCGGAATTTCTATTCGGTCAGTATCAGCGGCTATCATATTGCTGAAGCCGGGGCTAATCCCCTGTCTCAACTGGCTTTCACGCTGGCCAATGCTTTCACCTATGTCGAATACTACCTCAGCCGCGGCATGAAGATCGATGACTTTGCCAGAAACCTGTCTTTCTTCTTCTCCAGCGGCATGGACATTGAATACAACGTGATTATCCGCGTGGCCCGCCGGATCTGGTCCGTCGCCATGAAATATAAATATGGGGCCAATGAATCGAGCCAGCGGCTAAAGTGCCATATGCAGACCTCCGGGCGGTCGCTCCATGCCCAGGATATGCAATTTAACGATATCCGCACCACGTTGCAGGCCCTGATGGCCCTGACGGATAACTGCAATTCCCTGCATACCAATTCCTATGACGAAGCCGTCACTACCCCCACCGAAGAATCAGTACGCCGGGCCATGGCCATACAGTTGATTATCGGAAAGGAATACGGCATCTTCAAAAATCAGAATCCCCTGCAGGGCAGTTTCATCATAGAAAAATTGACGGATATGGTTGAAGAGACAGTCCTCAATGAATTCGACAGCCTCAGCCAGCGCGGCGGCGTGCTCGGTGCCATGGAAAGTTATTATCAGCGCGGCAAAATCCAGGATGAGTCCTTGAATTACGAGCTGAAAAAACACGCTGGCGAATATCCCATCATCGGGGTAAACACCTACGTCAACCCGAATGTTATGGCGGAAAATTATTCTCGGACGCCCACTCAGTTGACCCGGTCCACCTATGAGGAAAAACAAGCTCAATTGGAAAATCTTAACGAATTCAAGGAACAACACAAAGAAAAAGTCCAGGCGGCTCTCGATGTCCTGAAACAGACGGTATTGCGCGGCGGTAATATCTTTGCCGAGCTGATGGAAACCGTCAAGGTGGCCAGTCTGGGCCAGATAACCCAATTACTTTATGAGGTCGGTGGCAAGTACAGAAGGAATATGTAATCAAAGCAAAAGGGAGGAAACCTATGCAATATGACCTGACTGAAGAACAACGGATGCTGCAGGATATGGTGCGGCGTCTGGCCAAAGAACAGGTGGAACCGGGGGCGGCCCGGCGGGATGCCGAGGGCGCTTTTGACTGGAAGATAGTAGAACTGCTTCGGGAAAACGGTCTGTTCGGGGTCGATTTTGATGAATCTTATGGCGGGGCAGGAGCCGGCATGCTGACTCTGGCCATAGTCGTGGAAGAGTTGTCCAAAGTGGACGCGGCCTGCGGGCTGTTGGTCGCGGTGCAAGAATTGGGCAACCTACCCATCGCATTCTCTGGCAATGCCGAGCAAAAGCAAAAATGGCTGCCAAAGCTGGCCACCGGTGAGCATCTGGCCGCCTTTGCGTTGACCGAATCCGCGGCTGGCTCCGACGTGGCCCGTCTCAGCTGCCGGGCGGCAAAAAACGGCGACTTCTATATCTTGAACGGCACCAAGACCTTCATCTCCAATGGCGGAGTAGCCGATGTTTTTGCAATTTACGCCATCACCGATCCCAGTGTCCCAGCCCATAAAGGCTCTAGCGTCTTTGTAGTAGAAAAAGGCACCCCGGGCTTTTCGGTGGGCAAACATGAAGACAAAATGGGCATCCGCTGGTCGGACACCGCGGAGCTGATCTTTGAGGATTGCCGGGTGCCGGCAGCTAACTTGCTGGGCCAGGAAGGCGAAGGTTTTAAAATCATGATGAAAACCCTGAATTTTTCCCGTCTGGGCATCGCGGCCCAGGCCCTGGGCATCGCCGCCGGAGCTCTGGAATACGCGATTGCCTACGCCAAGGAGCGGGAAACCTTCGGACAGCCCATTATAGAGCATCAGATGATAGGTTGCTCCAAGTTGGCCGAGATGAAGATGTGGACGGAGGCGGCCCGGCAGTTGCTTTATAAAACCTGTGCTCTCTATCAGGAACTGCCCAAGGACATGAGCCAGCTCAGCCCTGAACTTATCCGGATGAGCGCCATGGCCAAGTGTCTGTGCAGTGATGTGGCTATGCGGGTTACCACCGAGGCAGTACAGGTGCTGGGTGGATATGGCTATACCAAGGAATTCCCGGTGGAACGCATGATGCGGGACGCCAAAATTACCCAGATCTACGAAGGCACCAATGAAATCATGCGCCTGATCACGGCCAAAACACTTTAGCCGCGAAGTAAACCAAGACCAGGAGGTCATTATGTCCTATAACGCGTCCTATAATACCGTATTATTCGCCGTTGAAGACGGGGTCGCCGCCCTGACCTTCAACCGCCCGGAAAAATTGAATGCCCTGAATACCGAGATGCTTAGCGAAATTGATGAGGTCATTGACCAGGTCAGGCACCATCCCGAAATCCGGGCCCTGATTCTGACCGGCCAGGGCCGGGCCTTCATCGCCGGAGCGGACATCAATGAATTTCTCCGGTTCGATCCCCTGGCGGCCAGACAATTTGCCGATGTTGGCCAGGCGGTGGCCGCTAAGCTGGAGCAACTGCCAGTCCCGGTGATCGCCTGCGTCAACGGCTTTGCCCTGGGGGGCGGTTGCGAACTGGCCATGGCCTGCGATATCATTTATGCCTCGGAGGCCGCCAAATTCGGGCAGCCGGAGGTCAATCTGGGAATCATGCCGGGATTTGGCGGCTCACAACGTCTGGCGCGCCTGGTGGGTAAAGGTCTGGCCAAAGAGCTGTGCCTCACCGGTCGCGTCGTTGACGCCGCCGAGGCCAAGGCTATCGGGTTGGCGGCCCGAGTCTTTCCTGCCGCCACCTTTATGGAGGAATGCACCAAGGTGGCCCGGAGTCTGGCCGCCAAAGGGCGTTTCTCTTTGCGGTCCATAAAACAGACTATTGACCGCGGTTTTGACCTGGATTTGAAAAACGCCTGCGCCCTGGAAGCCGATGCCTTTGCGCTGTGCTTTGCCTCCCCGGATGCCAAAGAAGGCGCCGCGGCCTTCCTGGAGAAACGCAAACCTAATTTTTTGTAATACCTTTCAGGACCAGGTCCGCGAAACAGGATGCTCAATATATCGCGCGGAGTACTGCGCGTTATTAAAAATAGTCTGGCTCACAGCGATGTGAGCCATTTTTTATTGACTGCTTTTTTGTTGAAAAAAAGTCCCCTAAATTTCCACCTGAGTTTGGTGAATAATGCTCTAATTTTGTCATTCTGAGGACGAGAGTCCGAAGAATCTCCCGAGAGGCTCATTGTTTTCCGTGTCGATAAGATCCTTCACTTCGTTCAGAATGACGATTATTCACCAAACTCCTACCTGTTTATTTGACAAAAATGGTATTTGCGGTAGAATATAGGAGAATATAGGAGAATATAGGAGAATATAGGAGAATATAGGAGAATATGGGAGAATATGGGAGAATATGGGAGAATATGAGAAATCTTTGACAACCCAATACGAGAGGCAGATGAGTATGAAAGAAATATTTGGCACACGGTTCGACGGCGATCCGGCCTATCGACAACCGGTATCGCGCGAAGCGCGAATCAAGGTTCTGCGAGTCCCCCGCAGTATTGCGGGGGACGAGCAGGTTCTTATTTCCCGAGGGGAATCAAGGTTCTGCGAGGCGTTAGCCGAGCAAGTTC
>CAYYTW010000010.1:0-15087 GCA_964474765.1 uncultured Candidatus Saccharibacteria bacterium | reverse complement strand
GTTCTTATTTCCCGAGGGGAATCAAGGTTCTGCGAGGCGTTAGCCGAGCAAGTTCTTATTTCCGAGAGCGATTTGGCGATTGTCGAAAAAGTTTTTGCGGCTTTGGATAAAACACGACTCCGTAATTTTGAACCAACGGCCATTCCGGCGATCAAGCTTCATCTTTATAATTTCTTCGCAAATCATGCGGATATGGACGAAGAAGAACTCCAAAAAGAGATCAATAAATGCAAACGATGGTCGGAAATGGAAAAGGAATACGGTGAAAAAAATAATCCGTTGCCGACCATAGGGATCGAGATCGAAATACTAAAAGAAAATTTGACGCCGGACAAAGTAGCGGTACTTCGGGATCTAGGTATCCCTAACCATGAAGAATTTAACAGTAGCAGAATTTGGGAGGTTAATCCTGATTTCAGCTACAGTCCATGGTTGCAGAGTCGAGTGATCCAGGAGTTAGCCGCGATGGAAGTCTTGCCTCTTCAAGAAGCTATTGGCAGCCGATACGGGAGAGTCCCCGCCCAAAGGATACTTTCGCTTCATATTAATCTCGGGTGGCCGAGGGTAATAATTTATAAGATTAGTCACTGTAATAATATTGAGACACTAAGCGACACTTTGAATTACGCCTTTACTTCGACGAAACGGATACGACAGCTAAAAGTTTTACCATATAATCTTAAAAAAAGTAAAAAATCCAGTAGCGGTAAAAACAACGAAGTATTTTTCAGATTAGAGTTAAAAGCGCCGGAATTTAGAGATTACCCGTCTTATCGGATGCTAGCCGAAGCGCAAAGAATCGGCGCGATGCTTTTTTCTTATATTAAAAAAATGGAAAATTTGCCATTAAGCCCGGTCGAGAAAAAATTAGCCGATCTCTGGTTTAATTTTAACGGCGAGGTGTCGGAGTTCAAAGAGTATGGAATAGAACCAGGGGCGCTAAACGACAAACCCGAAGAAGCAATCAAGATTTTAGCAAACAGCGACTTGAAACAAAAAAGTCGGGAAATTTTCGGCCGTTACGCGAGAAGAGCTGGAGAGATCCTGAAGACGAATAAATAACCCCCCTTGGAGGGGGTTTTGTTTTACCAAGCTCAACAAAAAATTTGACAAAAGCGGCTAAAAGGTCTTTAAATGAAAGAGAGAAATTAGATCTCAAGACATTACTCCCGTGGCGGGATCTCGTAATAATTCAAAAGATATCTGGTTATGTTGGCGAAAGACGACGCCAGCGAGTTGGAAGCGAAATCAATACCTTTCGGTTTGTCCATTTTTAAAAGGATAATAAATTTTGGGTTGGAGGCCGGCGCCCAGCCGACGAAAGTATGGATCGTTTCGCTGCTGTCGAGATAGCCGCCGGTTTTAGGATCGGGGATCTGGGCAGTACCGGTTTTCCCGGCCACATCATAACCACTCAGTTTGATTTTATCATAGCCGTTATTAACCGTGCTAACCAGCATTGAAGTTACTTTCAAGGCGGTATCCGGAGAAATAACCTGCCGCACCATCATCGGCTGCGTTTCGGTTTCATTGCCATCCGCGTCAATGATTTTATCGACAAGATAAGGCTTCATCAACTTGCCTCGGTTGGCGATGGCGCCTAAGGCGGTAATCAACTCGATGGGCGTGATTGCTATCCCTTGACCGAAAGCGGCAGTGGCAAAATTAATTTCAGGACCCCCCCGCTTCAACCCGCCGAGATTGCCGCCAACCTCCCCGCCCAAATCGATGCCGGTTTTCTCTCCTAGTCCAAATTTTTTAACATAATCGCGGAAAACATCCGGACCGATTTTTCTCTGGACAAAAATCGCGCCGGTGTTGATTGATTTTTCCAAAACTTTTGTCATTGTCGATAAACCATAACTTTTTTTCGCCGCGTTGGTAATGGTGTATCCGCCAATCTGCACGCTGCCTGTATCCGTATATACCGTATCCGGCTCAACCTTGCCGGTATCTATGCCTGCCGACATAGTAAGAGGCTTCATAACCGAACCGGGCTCATACAATTTCTCGACAGCCGCGTTCCTAAAAATATCTTCATTTTTAACCTTTGAATAATTATTGGGGTCGAAATCCGGCACATTGGCCATGGCTAAAATTTTACCGGTTTGCGGCTCCATCACAATCGCCGCCCCGGCTTCCCCTTTCCATTTTTCAACCACCGCTTTCAATTCCGACTCAACTTCGAATTGAATATTCCGATCAATGGTCAAAAGCAAACTTCTGCCGTCGCGAGCCGGCTCCAAATTGTAGTCGGAAGCAAAAATAAAACGGCCGACAGCGTCTTTAGCCGCCTCTAAAAGTCCCGGCTCGCCGGACAACTTTTTCTGATAATAACCCTCGAGGCCATACCGCCCAACCTGTTTATCGCCGGCGAAACCGACGAAACCAATCACGTGGCTCAAAAAATTTCCGGCCGGATAAAATCGCCAGTTTTCAGAAACAAAATAAATTCCCCTTAAGTTCAGATTCTTAATCTTTGCCGCCTGATCATCGACTAATTTATGCGCGATCGGCTCGTAAGGATCATCGGTTTTGCTTAACTTCTCCATTATCAGCCCCGGTGAGACGCCGAGAGCCGAACTCAAACCGGAAGCGATTTCCGCCCTTTCTGCGCCATCTTTGATTTCCTTTGGCACCGCATAGAGCAACTGATAAGATTTGCTGGTGGCGACAACCTGACAGTTATCCGGCCGCAACCCTCCCGCACGCTGCCTGTCCGCGGCTCCGGCCGCCATCAAAGACGCTGACTTATATTTATCCCGCGCTAAAATTTCCCCCCGCTTAGGCACCAACTCCTGTAAAATTTGCTGCTGTTTTCGCGCCAACAGATTATAACTGCCGCCATGAACTGCCTGAATTAAAAACAGACGGGCTATTATCCCGCCGGCAATAATCATAATCAGCGACAAAAGAATCGCGATTTTTCTATTAGCTGAATATTCCTTCTGTGATAAGCCGTGTCGAACCATTTTATTTCTCTGAATTCATTATTCATTTATTTCTATTCGCGAAAACCGCCGACTCTGTCGGCGGATGAAGCGAATAGAAAGAACCGCCGAAGGCGAAGCCGAGGAAACCACCGGCTCCTGCCGGCGGAGGTTCATTTTCGAACTTACGCGCTTGCGTAAAAAATATGTGTGCCACCGTATTCGTCATTCTGAACTTGCTTCAGAATTTTTAATGTTTAGCCAATAAGATCCTGAAATAAATTCAGGGTGACGCAAACGCGTAAGTCCTATATTTGATTCCGCTGCTTGATTTCGTCTTTCTTAGGGCAACTTAGCCAAAGGTTGAGACGCATCAATGTAGCCAACTTGATCGACAACAACCATCCCAAAATCTTTCGTCGCCTCCCGAAGCGTCGCCAAAGACTCAAACCCGACGATCTCTCCTTTCAATTTCTGATTCTCGTCCTGAAGAGATTGCGAAATTGCCTGACTTTTTCTCAATGAATAACTCTGAACAACCAAATTGTTGGTTTGATACAAGAAAATAAAACCCAAAAACAGAATGGTCGAAAAAATTAGAATATGCAAAGAAATCCTTCCATAGCTTATTCGCTTTTTGTAAAATGCTGGGAGCATAGGCAACAATTACTTAATCACCTACTTTGGGCTCTTTTTCGGAGCTCATTCAATATTAATCCGATTTGTCATTCCGGGCTTGACCCGGAATCCAGTAAATAACCAGTAAATAAGCTAAAAATATCAGACTGGATTCCCGCTTACGCGGGAATGACAGTATCCGACCACCGGGCAGCAGCTAAGCCGATAACTTGATTGCGGCGCGGAGTTTGGCGCTCCGCGATCGAGGATTCTCTTGGGCCTCCCGCCAATCGGGCGCGACTGATTTTTTCGTCAAAATCTTTAGCCGATTTTCCTTGGCCCGGCCGCGAAGAAAATTCTTGACAATCCGATCTTCCAACGAATGGAATGAAATGACTGTCAATCTCCCCCCGACGGCCAAAACATCCGTTGCCGCCTCAAGACCCTTGCTTAAATTTTCCAACTCTCTGTTTATCGCTATCCGCAAAGCCTGAAAAATCCTGGTGGCAAAATGTATTCGGCCGAATCTGTGACGGGCTGGAATTGCCCCCCGAACAATCTCCACAAGATCCATTGTGCTTTCAATGGAGCTTTTTTTTCTTCTGAAGACAATCGCCTTGGCAATTGCCCTGGCCCGCCGCTCTTCTCCATACTCCCTGAAAATTCTGATTAATTCTTCCTCCGGCCACTGGTTAATAATTTCTTTGGCCGTCAATGTCTGATTTTTACTGTAACGCATGTCAAGCGGCTCGTCTTTTTGAAAAGAAAATCCCCGTCCACTCGCCTCCAGCTGCCAACTGCTCATTCCCAAATCGAACAAAACGCCGTAAACTGGAGAAAAATTATTATCGCTAACGATGTTTTTAAGGTTTCGATAATTATCACAGACTAGAATGAAATTTTTTTTAATTTGCTTGTCTGTTTGCTGGTCTAATTTATCCGCTAATTTTTCGAGAACACCGCTATCCCAATCAATGCCTAAAATTTTCCCGTCGGGCCCGATTTTTTTAAAAATCTCCAGACTGTGTCCCCCGCCATTGATAGTGCAATCAACAAAGTTTTGCCCCGGCTGCGGGTCAAGACACTCGATAACTTCTTTTAATAGAACGGGAATGTGCACCGACAATGTCTAATTATTCTAATTAGTCTAATTGATCTAAGGGATAGCCAATCACCAAACCCGAATACCGAAAAAATTCACAAGTTCCAACTTCAAAATTGATGTTTGGGCATTGATTATTTGTTCGGAATTCTGGTTTGGGATTTAGGATTTATTTAGAATAATTAGAACAATTAGAGTAATTAGAAATTTCTATACTCCCAACTCTCCCAACCTCTCTGCCATATTTCCCACCTCCGATTCCATCCGCTTCTTGTAGGCATTCCACTTCTCCTCGTTCCAGATTTCCAAACGGCTATAGATTCCGACAACCACGACATTTTTTTTCAACTCGGCGTATTGCTTCAGATAGTCGGGAATCAAAATGCGGCCCAGGCTGTCAAACTCAACCGGCGCCGCGCCCGCCAAGATAATTCTGCTGAAGCCGCGCGCGTCAATTTTTCCGCTCGGCAGCTGGCTTATTTTGTCCACCATTTTCTGCCACTCCTTTGCCGGATAAAGCGCCAGGGAATTATCCAAGCCGCGCGTCAAAACCGCCCCTCGGCCTATTTCCTTTCGCAACTTCGAGGGAATCGCTAATCTTTTTTTTATATCAAGTATGTGTTTGTATTCGCCGATCAGCATAATAACAACGGAACTACGCAGAATTTACCAGCCCAAATTTTGCTTTGCAAAACTTGTGGCGGACAAGCGCTGAACTACGCAGAAATATTATTGCTTTTTTAGATAGACGCGGAACAGAAGTTGGCCGACAACTTGGAGGGCGGGAGGGTTAGGTTGGAGGCTAACTTCTGTTTCGCGTCAGAAATTTCCCAGCACAGAAAAACATTCATGCGTTTTCACACCCCCCCCTACAGCAAGGTGTCAAACCTTGAATGACCGAAAGGCGGTCAGCCTGCACCCTCCCCGGGAGGGTGTGGAAGCGCACGTACCCGGTAGTAGAACTTCGACAATTTTAGAAACGAATTTCTACAATAATCTATGTTTTAATCATACATTCCCTTCTCGCCCTCTTTCTTCCTGCAATAATCGTGGCAAAGCCGCAGTCGAAGTTTCACTACCGGGCAAAGTTATCCACAGATTTGATGGTTTATCCCCACTTTTATCCACATCCTTACACTCTAATTACATTATATTCCACCAACCGAATCTGCGTCAACACTCTATTTCTTTCGATACCGCCGATATTCAAAAATTTGGCTTAAATAAAGAAAAAAAATAAAAATGAGGGACATAAAATCCCATCCTCTGCCTTAGTTATCAACAAATTATCCACCCCCGTTAGAAATTTGGCACAATCATCGGTTACCTCAAGTTGAAGCCGCAAGGCGGCTTTGCCTTTAAACCAACGACTTCCACAGAACAGTGGTTGAACTTCTAACGGGGTCCGCCACGCTCAGCGTGGTTACCGCCCAGCTTAGCTGGATACCTCGTTAGAAATCAATCGCCACAAACCACGAGACAGCAACCAGCATAAATTCAAGCCACGAAATTTTTACCGGTAACAAGCGTCGGTTAATTTCTGACGGAATCGTGTCGCGTGTCGTTGACGTTAACCCCCTCGCTCTGATAGAATAGCAGAGAGTTTGGTGAAAATTGCATATTTTATCCTCCCCTCCTCAGGCTTGTCCTCCAGAGCCTTGGCGTAGGAGAGAGAATAATAGTTTTAGGCATTATTCACCAAACTCAGCAGATGCACTTTGACAAAAAAGGAGAAGGCGATGTCAGAAAAAAAAGTGGAAATGGAAGAAGAAAAGAAAAAAAAGACTGGATGGCAACATCTGCTTGATTTCGTGCTTGGCCGCGACGCCCAAAAACCGGATGATGTTCACAAAATTAATCAGACCGAACAGGAAGAAAAACCGGAAGGCGGATGCGGCATGGAATCACAAGACCACGACGCTGATTTTGTCCTCGGCCAGCCTCGCAAAAAACCGGGCGGCGACATAAAAACGCCAGACAAAAACTAACTGAACAAAAACGGAGGAAACAAAAAATGGCACCAGATAACGAAGAAAGAGAAACTCCGCAAAAAGACGACTATGCCGAATTGACCGGCAAATTTCAGAATTTTACGGCCGAGGCGACTGAATCTTCTCAAGAGCGCGGACCCAGCGAAATCAAAATTGTTTCGGCCTATATCGACGCGCGGACCGGCGTCATTTGTGAAACAGACGAAAATGGAATCCCCCACATTATTGCTCCCGGCGAGGACCCGCCCGACTCTCAAGGCAAAAAGAAACGGCAAAGATTTTTCATCGGCCTCCAAACCGAAGCCACAACCAAGGACACCGCGATCAAATCGGTTTCTCTTGGCAAAGGTCGCAATCCGAAAGTGTTTACCATTTCCAAACAAACCCATGATCTGCTGGAGCCAACCATTGAAGCGGCGCAACAAGCCGGACACGCGATACAAAAGAAAATCGACGAACAAAACTATGAGTGGTTCCCGATTTTTCTCGAGCCGCCCAAAACTAACAGTGTTTACGAAGACCGCGAATCCAAGCCAAATCTCGAATTAATCAAGGATCTCGTCGCTTTCGGCAGGGAAACAGTTATTGACAATTTGGGCAGCCGGGCTCAAGAAGTAAAAGCTAAGCTCCTTAAGTGGACCGAGCATTATATTTATGGCGATAATCTTGGCAATCAAACCGACCAAGTCGTCCCGCGGGTTGCTTTCACTATTCAAGTCAAAACCAAAGACGGCAACGAAGCTTTCGGGGTTATCGCCGGCGCCATGGGAACAATCCAGGAAGTCTTAACCCGTTATATCCCCGACGACGCTCCGGCCGAAGAAAAAGAGTTGAAAAACGTCATCAAAAAATTGGCCACGCGGGTCAGCGACGAAGCGACTGATCTTGATCGCGCTCAAGGCACCGGCATCTTGGGCAGTGAATGTCCGGTTATTTTAGCCCCGCAGGTGGCAGGCGTTCTGGCTCATGAAGTCATCGGACACCCCTCGGAAAGCGACATCATCTGCGCCAATCGGCGCGAAAAAAGCGCTCAGGCCCAACTCAAACCCCGCCTCGGCGCCCAGGTATCCATCCCCCAATGCAACATTATTGATACGCCGGATGCAACGAGAGATTTCGACGGAAAAATCATCAAACACAATTTCGGCGCTCTGCCGGTTGACGGACACGGCACCAAGGGTAAAACCATCACAATTGTGAAAAGCGGCATTATGATTGGGGTTCTGAACGACCGAAAAACACTGGAAGAAATTGTTACCGGCCTCAAAGAAGATATCGCGCGCCAAATCAGAGAAACTGGTCTTTCCGGTTCAGTCCGACGGGAAAAATACGACAACCCACCTCAAGTCCGGATGAGAAATACTTTTATCCTCCCCGACCCCAACGGACCGACTACCAAAGAAGAAATGGCCGCCTCGATTCCCAAAAACAAAAAGGGGGTCTACATCAAGTCCTGCAACGGCGGCTGGGTCAACACCACGACTGGCGACTTCGCCATCAATGGCCGACTCTGTTACTTAATCGAAAATGGACAAATCACCGATAAGCCCATTAAAAGCGTGATAATCAAAGGCAATATTATGAAATTCGCCCAGCTGATCAAGGCGCTGGGCAACGCCCAAACCATGCACCACACTTTCACCGGTTACTGCGGAAAAAACAACCAGTGGGTACCGGTTGACGGCGGCGGTCCTCTTGTCTATTTGGAATCAGCGCAAATCGGCGGCGGCAGCGGACCATTCCACGCTTGGAGCGAATTGGTAAAAGAGTACTGCCGGCAGAGCCGCGAAGTTAAAGAAGGAAAACGGCCCGAGGAATCAGTATATTTTCCCGAAATAGCCGAAGTCGTCGGACCGGAAGAAAACCACTATAATATTTGTCTGGTTTCCGAAATCTTACCTGATGACGAACTCAAAGCGTGGATCATGGGCACCAAAAACTACTCAAGCCATGAAATCACCAATGGTGAAATCGTTGAAAGGAATGACCGTTATGAGTAAGGTCGTTAACCAGATCAAAAAGAAAGAAATCAGCCGCTTTAAAAAAGCGATTAAAAAAGCCGGCTTCGGCCTTCAGCAAAAAAAATTTGGGACGGACTTCGAGAACTACGAAAAATTCTGCCAGCAGATAGATAGTCTTTCGCTACTTCTTGGGAAGGCCATTGAAACCTCTCTCGAGAAGACGCTCCCGCTAGGCGAAAAAGAAAAGGGCAGGGCGACTCTGGAAATCAAAATTTCCGGCCTGCGTTATTTCACGAAAAACTTCCCGAAAAGTTTTTTATTTAAATGCGCCCTTCCGCTTCTCGGGCTGGAAAATATTCAAGAAGAAATCGGCTCCTTTTGCCGCGGCGCGACGAGCTACTTGCATGATTGCCAAATCTGCTTATTGGAAATAGAAAAGTACGCCGAGATTTTCCAGCAAGGCAAAGACCTTGCCGCGAAATATAAGCAAGAAAAAAGACAGCAGTTAATCAACCTTTACGCCTCCCTCAAAATGTGGGAAACGGATTCCGATTTCGAAACCTTCTCGGCCTGTTTCGAAAAAACCATGCTTGGAGCCGTGGAAATTTTTATTGAAGGACCGATAAAACTTTATTTAATGATCGGTAAAGACAAATTCCTTATTATTATCAAGGCCGCGACGCTCGAAAATATTGCCTTTCCGGAAAAAAACGAGAAGGAATTGACCGATCTGATTCACCTGCACAAATTCGTCTACCAACTGGTTGAAGATTCCGAAATGCTAAAACTTCTGCCCGCCTTTCTCAAAGAATGCCTTAAGGAATATCACAAACTCTGGCGTAAAGAGCAAATGGAATTGCGGAATGAATTGATCAATAAAGAACAGCGACTGCGGTTTATCCGCAACTTCGAAAGTGGAGTTCTTTTCCAAAATACAACCCAATAATTCCAAAAAATAAAAAACCCCCGCAAAACCGCGGGGGGTTTTTGTTTTATCCTTATTATTACATCAGAAGTTACAAAATGTTGCAAATTTAGAATAGCTGTGATACCGTTACCGTTACCGTGAGGATACGAATTAGTTGAATAAAATCTTTGACAATAGAATACGAAGGGTCGATTTGAAAGGGAGGTCGGATTATGAACAGAATCAGAAAGTTAACGCCGGAAGAAGTCACAAAAAAAATTGATGCCAGCGCATTGCCAGATCTTGAAAATGTCGAAGAATGCGTTTATCTGGGACAGAAACGAGCCGCCGAGGCTTTGCGGTTCGCGTTTGGAGTTACCAATCACAAGGGTTTTCGAGACGCGTTTAACGCGTTTATCAGCGGCCCCCCGCAAAGCGGAAGAACCACTCTCGCCAAAAATTTGGCCAAAGAAACAGCGCCCAAAATGCCGACGCCTCCCGACTTGTGCTATGTCAGAAACTTCGAAAATCCCAGCAAGCCGATTTTTCTGGAGCTGCCGGCCGGCGAAGCTAAAAAATTAGCGAAGACGCTGGATGAAAGAATCAATCACCTTCTCGCCGCCCTTAGAGTCGAGGCCAATGAAAAGAAAAGGGCAGACGATAAAATTCATAATCTGCTGAAGGAATTCAACCACCTATCAGAGCCGCACGGGTTATGGGCGGGCACCATCCAGACCTCACAGGGTTTCAAAAACGCTCTCTGGTATGCGGACCCAAAAAGAAGAAACTATTGGCCAGAAGAATTAGTGAGAGAGTCAAACGAAATTCCGGCCGAAGAAAAAGAAGAAATTCTACAAAAATTTGCGCAATTCACAAACGTCTATCGGATACTCGAACAACAAATAAACGCGATCCAAAAAAAAGTGTTACAGTTCATCAATAATAAAGAAGAAATCCAGGAATACAAAGAAAAAATTATTGATGCCGCTTTTCAGGGGCTGGAAGAAAAATACGGCGACTGCGAACAAATTCCCGATTTAATGAAAGAAAAGATTCTTGCTTTCCTAAATCAAACGAAAAGCGACATAAGAAAGAATGTATCGTGGTTCGATCTGACATATTCACCGGAATGCTATCAAACGGGAATGTGTCTTGAGTGCAACGCGGGCGGCAGAGATTCCTGCAGAATGCACGGGAAGAAAGGCGTCTTTTCCCGCTATGCCATAAATATTTTTGTCGACAATACCGGCCTTGAAGGCGCGCCGGTTATTGTTATGAATATTACTGATTACACAGACCTGTTCGGCAAAGCCTGGGCGGAGATCGAACCTCCCGAGGGCTACAAGTCAAACCACTTAATGATTGAAGCAGGCGCCCTGCACAGGGCCAACGGCGGCTACATTATTTTGAAAGCCCCCGATGTCGCGAGCCCGACAATCGTAATCAGCCCTCCGCAACAGTTGATTTGGAAACGGCTAGTTGCCGCTCTAAAAGACAAAGAAATTAAAATCAAGGCGATCTCGCCGATGGGATTTGAAGCGCCAATCGCTATTCCGGTGGTAGACCCGGAACCGATTCCGTTGAATATCAGGATTATCTTAGTCGGAAGCGACCAGTATTATTACTTTTTGAAAAGCCTTGACGAATTGCTGGATTTCTCCAGGGTTTTCGAAATCAAAGCCCAGATGGAAAGCGTAATGCCGCTGACGGATGAAAACCTGAAACAATATTTCGGATTCGTTAAGCGCTATTGCGCGAAGAATCAGTTGTTCCGACCTACTCCCGAGGCGCTTGGCATGCTTGTCTGGTTCGGTTGCCGCATCGCTGGCAGCCAAACCAAGCTTGGCCTAAAAACCCTGAAAATTAAAAATATTTTAAAGGCGGCGAACTACTACGCCCAGAAAAGGGGCGACGCTGAAATCCTGCCCGAAGATATCAAACAAGCCATCGAGGCCAAGAAATACCGCCTTAACCTGCACGAAGATATAAGGCGGGAATACATCAGAGAAGATGTTTTGATGATCTCAACCGAAGGCAAAGAAATCGACCAGATAAACGGTTTGGCCGTTTATGATGATGGCGACTACCGCTTTGGCGTGCCGAACCGAATCACCGCCACCGTTGCTTTGGGCGGCAAAGAGGGTGTTATCTCGATTGACCGTCGGGTAGAGATGGCCGGCAATATTCATAACAAAGGCGTGGAAATCTTGACCAGATATTTTAAAAGCGTTTTTGGCCAAGATATGCTGTTAACTTTCGACGCCGCCCTTTGCTTTGAACAAAGTTACGGCATGATCGATGGCGACAGCGCTTCTTGCGCCGAGCTTTGCGTTTTGCTTGCGGCGCTTGCCGGAGCTGAAATTGATCAGGGCATCGCCGTTACCGGCTCGGTCAACCAAAGAGGCGAATATCAACCGATCGGCGGCGCGACCGAAAAAATCGAGGGCTGGTTCAAAACCTGCCGAGACAAAGGCTTTTCCGGAAAACAAGGCGTGATGATTCCGGAAAAGAATATGAAAGATCTGGTTCTGGACGATGAAGTCGTCGCGGCGATTGAAAGAGGCGAATTCTCCGTCTGGACGGCCTCGACCGTCAAAGAAGTAATCGAACATCTGACCGGACTGCCTTTCGGCGGACCAAATCTTGAAGACAACTGCATTTATAAAAGAGTCAGAAATCGCCTCCAGGAAATGGCAAAAACAATCAAAGAATTAACGAAAAAAGATTAACAAATTTCAAAAAATTTTATAGCGCCCCCGCTTAGCGGGGGTGATTTTTGTTATACATAAGCGGAGTTATTAAATGCGGACTTAATCAAACTTGCAGCTATTTACGCTATCGTAGTTTTGTGCACACAGACACGCTTCCACGCTTCATTTGAAATCTGTGTTCATTGATCCTGGGTTATCCATTGATCTTAAGTCATTCAAAATATCCTCCGGAATCGGAATCGGCTCGCCTTTCTGACTGACGCCCGGATATCTCCATGCGCTGATTACAATGATTTTTGGACCATAACCACCGCTCATAAAATCTTGTTCGTAATGAGTTTTATCGCTGTTAATTTTGAATTTTGAACTGCACTTTTGACTTTTGAATTTTGCTTGCCCACCGAAACCTTGGCGAAGGCGGGAATTTTGACTTTTTGTCTGATACATTACCCAAATCTCCTCTTGTTTACCCCGAGCTCGCCGAAGGGCGTTTCTTTTCTTAGAATCATTTCTCTGCATACAGGCAATCGTATCGGGCGCAATCCCCTCTTCCACCCGCGCCGGATACCGAACAATCCTTTTTACCCGGCTTTCCGACAAACGATAAAACCGCATTTTCTGCTGAGAATGATTCGTCCATAGAAATTTTTCGCTACTTGTAATCAGGGACAATTTCATTTTTTGGAAACAAAAAGATTGTCTTTTAAATAAAATCTCCACGGCTTACGCGCCCATTCTTGAGCATAATCAATGCCGATCCTTTTAGCGGAAATTATATCGCTCTTTTTTGTTTTATACGCATTATCCGCCAGCCAAATCTTTTTACCTCTAACCACGTCCTCTCCATAAAACGATTTGTCCAGTTTTAAATATTGGCAAAGCTTGCCCGGTCCGTTGGGGATGACTTTTAACTTCGATCTACGCAAGACACTTAACCCTCCCAGTTGAGGAGAGGAATTAAAAGAGAGGTGTTGTCTAAGATTATCAACACCACGCCTCAATCCTCCACTCGCCCGAGGGGAGGAGGTGTCGACTGACTCCAAGGCACGAATTAAAACGCATTCCGGCCGGCCCTCAAAACTGGTCGATATATTAAACTGCCAATACATGCCATAGACCAAATAAATATAAATATGGCCGCCTATCAAGTATTCCGCCTCATTACGCTTAGTTCTTCGCCAATTATAACTATGGGCCGCTTTGTCCTGCGGCCCGATATATGCTTCGGTTTCTACGATTTTACCAATGATTTTCTTGCCGCGCCATTGCCTAATAATAAATTTTCCCAGCAAATCTTTAGCCACAATCAAGGCTGGCCGGATATAAAATTCGCGCGGCAATTTTTTCCTCCTGGAATAAAATTCGCGCGGCAACCTCTTTTTCATGAAGTAATCAATTTAACGCCTATCCCCGCGACGCGTCCGCCGGCGAAAACCAAAAAGCCGACAAAAATCGCCCAACCGATCAGATTAAAAATTTTGGAAATAAACTCTGCCGGCATCATCTCTTTCAACTGCGCCCCGATCTGGCCCTGGATTATATTTTGCGCCTGCTCCTGCAAATCTTGCTCCATCGCGCCAGACGCCGACTGTTGCGGCGAAGAAGAAATTGCCGCCGGCCGCTCTGTCTTAAACAAGGTCGGCACCTCTTTAGCGCCGGTGAAAATATTATAGGAAGAAAAAAGCGCCCAAAAAATTATTGCCAAACCGACGAAGAGCAACAACCAGCCGATTATTTTTCTGGAAAATACGTCGAGATTGAAATTTGCCATATGGAAAGAGTTATTGTTCTTTGATTAAATTTTTTCGAAAACCTACTGACTCTTTTCATCCTTCAGCCAAGTGCCAAGATATATGGTAATTGTTACAACGACGGCTGTAATCAAAACAGCATAACCAAATTTTGCCAAAAGAGTGTTTTGCGCGAGCGGAAACAGATACTCGATCAAAGATTTAATCGCGTCATTCCAGGCAAGGCCGGCCACTAAGCCGAATGCCGCCACAATATACCCAAGAGCCTGATTTTTGGCCCGAGTCCTGATTATCTCC
Source organism: uncultured Candidatus Saccharibacteria bacterium (assembly GCA_964474765.1). GTDB lineage: Bacteria > Patescibacteriota > Minisyncoccia > Portnoybacterales. Next base: position 819 of record CAYYTW010000010.1, on the reverse strand, counting down.
AACTCTTTTTTTGATTGGTCTATTTGACCTATATTGATTGTATTGTCCATGTTATTTATTAAACTTAGGACTTGCGCGCTTGCGTAAAAAATATGCGTACCACCATATTCGTCATTCTGAACTTGCTTCAGAATTTCTAATGTTTAGCCAATAAGATCCTGAAATAAATTCAGGGTGACGCAAACGCGTAAGTCCTAAAACTAATTTTCTATTATCTCGACTATTTTTCAATAATTTTATTATTACTGGCAGAATACTCCCCGCAGTACTGTGGGGAGATGAATGCCGGCCCGGAGCGAAGCGGAGGTAATAACAAACTTTTCCGCAGGAATACTTCGGGCTTCAGCCCGAAGTAGTTTATTTCTATTCGCGAAAGCCGTCCCGCAATTCTGCAGGGCGGATGAAACGGATAGAAAGAACCGCCGAAGGCGAAGCCGAGGAAACCGCCCCGCTCAGCGGGGCGGAGGTTCATTATTGCAAAATCTCAATGATTTTATTTTTGGAATTCTGACCGGTCTTGATTTTTATTCGCGCGGCCGGGATTTTAAAGTATTCTGCTAAGGCCGCGATTATCGCCCTGTTCGCCCGGCCCTCAAGTGGCGGCTCGCAAACCGCCACCACAAACTCATTATCGCCGGTTTTCTCGACCCGTTCTTCCTTGAAGTTAGGCTTAGCTTTGATAAATATTTTCATATCCTAACCGCCCCAAAAACATCTCTTTTAAGATGTTTTGATTATATCATCTACAGCTCTTTAAAGCCATTGCTTGTATAATGCCACCCTATTCTGGACTCTTGAGGTATTTTAAAATTTGGCATG
>CAYYTW010000009.1:0-28265 GCA_964474765.1 uncultured Candidatus Saccharibacteria bacterium | reverse complement strand
CGCCATGAGATTATGGTCTCAAGGAGTCCAGAATGTATCTGGCATTATGCAGAAACTTTTGCGTTAGATAAATTTTTCTGTTATCATTTTTTTAATATCTCAAAGTTTGTACTTTGAAAAATAGGAAGGCGCGGATGACGATAAAAGTTTTAATCGGATCGGATGTCGTCGTAAAAAGAATAGAAGAATTAGCGAAAGAAATAACCGCTGGTGGTTATCACGAGCTGACGACGATTACTGTTTTAAAGGGCGCGCAATGGTTTTCGGAAAAACTAAGGAAAGAATTGAAGCTATCAGGCGTTGAAGTCAACGATATGCCCATGAGGGTTTCGAGTTACGGGAAGGGCACCGAGAGTTCCGGGAAGATAAAATTAATTATGGAACCCATGGGAAGTCTCGGAGGTAAAGATTTATTGGTTGTCGAAGATATTGTTGATACGGGCATAACCATGGATTTTTCGCTGAAGTATTTACAGGCAAAGGGGCCACGATCGTTAGGGGTATGCACCCTGTTAAACAAGCCAGCCCGCAGAAAAATCAAGGTCAAAATCGATTATGTCGGCTTTGAAGTTCCCGATAAGTTCCTGCTCGGTTGCGGCCTGGATTATCAGGGCAAGTATCGCGATTTGCCATACGTCGGCTATGTCGACGAGGCCCATATTGACAATGAAGGGGGAAAGTAGAAATCATGGCGAAAATTAATCGCCCACAGATAAAAAAAGTGGCGAGGTTTTTAAGGGGATTGCCGGGTGACGATTGCGGCCTTAACTTTTACAACCTCGAAGGCGACGAAAAGGAAATTATTGCTTCGCGCATGTACCCGCCCCTTAATCATCAACAAGCCATTAATTTTTTCTTTTTTGTCTGCTTGCATCAATATGGTTTTTGGTACGGCGATGAAAGCGGCTACAAAGAACCGCTGTCCGGCTGCCTAGACGGTAAGAAATTAAAAGGTTCCGATCTATTGTGGGCGGTTTGCAAAAAGGCTCTGGACCACGACTTCTTAATTTTTGAACCGGCCAGATTGGCAGAAATGAGCTTTAACGACCTGCGAGAAAAAATTTTTACTGACGCAAACGGGCCTATTGATTTTCCGGATAATCAGGAGAGACATCAATTAACCAATTGTTACGGGCAATGGTTTGTCGAAAATAAGAGCGAACCGACTAAGATAGTCGAGTTGGCTCACAGCTTGAACCGGTCGCTGGGTTTTTTCTTGTGGCTGACGCGGGAAGTTCCCGGTTATAACCGCGATCGTTTCAAAAAGAAAAATTTGTTATTAGCGATGGTTTTATCCAATCGGCCGGAAAAATTTTTGGAGGTCAAAGATCCGCAAAGCTGGTCGCCGATCGTTGATTATCATCTTATGCGTTTGGCACTGCGTCTCGGACTTGTCGACCTAAAAAAAAGCGAGCAGCGGGCCAACGAAAAAAGGCTCTGGATTGATGCGCTGGCGGAATATCGCATCCGCCGCGCCACTTATCGGGCAATCAAACGGCTAATCTCCAAATCGGGCAAATCAATGCCTTTTATTGATAAATTATTCTGGACCGGCCGGCAGTATTGTCCTGAGATGGAAGACCAGGAATGTTCCCAGTGCATATTTTCCGAAGTCTGCAAAAAACGCACCGAACTGTTCCAGCCGATTTTCCGAACTACGGCTTATTAGGGGGCATAAACAATGACGCATGCGTTGAGAGGCGCGAAGGTTTTGTACGCGGTTTATGTTAGCTTTGTGGGAAAACCCGATTTCCATTCTCGTTACCTATCAGTCGTGGTAAAAATGCTGAGCGGATGGCATAAGATATACAAAAGCGGATTAATGTTGCCACTCATAGAGGAACCGACTGAAGAAATAGAAAAGAAGATGGCTACGATCGATCTTTCGCATTGCGCCACCGAACTCTATCAGCTTTACGGATTTTTTATTGACAAGGAACGCGGAGAAAGCTGTGAAGACCATCTATCTCCGCATATGCATTTTGCGGGTGGAGGCATTGAAGAGATCGGTGCAATCCATGGCGCATTCTATCTTCCGTCTATCACGTGGGAAGCATGCGTAGATGAGAAGATTAATGCTCTATTGGGTGTTGTTTCAGAATAAACAAAATTTTTAAGAGCTTGTCAAACGGCAGGCTTTTTGTTTTTGGTGTTACGATAAACTTGCCGAGGGGCGGATTTTTTATTATTATATATGAGTGAATCTACCGAGACTTATCCGCTATTTATGATCATCCTTGCTAAAAAACTTACAATTAGCTTAATCCTGCTTATTTTTGGAGCCGGGTTTTTAAGCCCGCGCTGTTTTGCTCAGACTGCCACAACAACGCCGATTGCCTCGACCACGCCGGCAACGATTGCGCAAGCCGATTCTTCTCTGGTCTATAGTGATTCCGATGTGCCGGTGATTTTGCCGCGTTCGACATGGGACAATTCGCCGGATTTGCATAATCTGCTTACTTGGATTCCGCAAAATACCGTTTATCCATCCGATTGGCAACCGGTTGAACGGATCATCATTCATCATTCAGCGACGGCCAACAATGACCCAATTCCGGCAATAACCAGAATACAAAGCATCTATCGTTTTCAGGCGGTGACCCAAGGGTGGGGTGACATTGGTTACGACTACATCATTGACCAAAACGGCAAAATTTATGAAGGCAGATATGGTGGTAACGGCGTACGCGGAGCGCATGTTTTTCGCGATTCGGACAAAGATAATTTCAACTACGGCAGCATTGGCATCGTTCTGTTGGGAACATTTACCAATCAAGACGCCAACCCGCAAGTATATGCTTCTTTAGAACGTCTAGTCGGCTGGCTTGCCATTAATAACAATCTTAATCTGACTGCCGTTAAAACTTCATCTATCTGGAATTTCAATACAAAAGGATTTACCGATACCTTTACCGGTTACACGGTTTTGGGCCACAAAGATATAGAAAATACCGAGTGTCCGGGAGTTATTAACCTTGATGCCGTGCGTCAACAGGCGGCAAATTACGCGGCCAAATACAAAAATTATTTATATCAAATCCTCCCCCAAACCGATGGCTCCACTGCGGACAATAAGTTATACCAAATCGTCAACGGCGCGCGCGGCGCTTATGATGTCATCGCGGCTTTTACATCTTCCGGCGGGACATACGGCAAAATAGTAAACATTTCAAAAACCCAGCTCGATTTGTTTTCTGATAACAGATTTTATAAATATTTAGCTGGTTCTCTTCTTAAGCACGATAAAGATTCAATGATCTATCTGGTGGGGGATGACGGCAAAATCCGGCCGTTTAATATGACTTCTCAACAGTTCGCGAATCTCGGTTACGATTTGTCATCAGTCAAAACAATTCCCAAAGACGAGCTGGATTTTTATGTGATGGGGCGGCCAATCTTATATGGATTGGACAACAGCTTGGTTAAAAAACAAAGCGATCCGAGCGTTTATTTTATAGAAAAAGGAAGAAAAAGAACAATCGGCTCGGCGGCGCTTTTCGATTTTTTGGGTTTTGTCTGGACCAAAATCAAAGCGGTAGCTGACGCCGAAATAGACAATTATCTTAACGGCAGCCCCATGACTTATCCGGACGGCAGTTTGATTAAATCTGGCCAAAGCCCCGCGGTTTATTTAATCGAAGACCGGCAATTACATTCGATATTGTCCGCCGCGATTTTCGAAAGCTTAAAATATTCCTGGAGCAAAATAAAGACATTGCCCCAGAGCGAATTATCAATTTTTGCGGTCGGGGAGCCCGTTAAGCATCCGAGCGGAACTCTAATCAAGGCCGAGGACAGCCCTTTGGTCTATGTCGTTAAAAACTCCCAAAAAGTTCTTGTGCCGACGGCAAGTGATTTCGAGACGGCTGGTTACAAGTGGTCTGACATTATAACTTTGGGCGTCGGCGAGTTTAACGCGCTTTATCCCGGAGTCGTCGCGGGCGCAACCACGCCTTCTGATGATAGTCCGCCTGCGCCAAGCGCCTCATCGGGCGAACTACTTATCCGAATCGCTATCTACAACCCGTCCCAGTCCCAAAATATCATTATCTCGTCGCCCGGCCAGTATCAATATTGTAATGCTAATAATTCCTGCCAAATAAAAAGCGGACAAACGACCATTCCATATTCAACTTCGGCCCACGCCAAATTTATTCCGGCGGCTGGTTCAATCATGGAGGTTACGTCATACACCGATTGGAATTGGAATAAATCGTCGAATTACAACAAGTTCCGCGGAAATATCGAGATAAGATATTCGCCTAAATCGCAAAAACTTTTGGTCATTAACGAACTGCCCCTTGAAGATTATTTAAAAGGCATCGGCGAGGTCAACAATGGCGAGGATTACGGATATATTAAGACTTTGATTGTGGCCGCCCGGACATACGCATATTATTATATAAAACAGGGCGGAAAATACGGTTCGGACGAGATATATCATTTGGACAACACGCCGTCATGTCAGCTTTACAAAGGTTATGGCCGGGAACTTTTGGCGCCGGATATCGTTAGGGCGGTTGACGAAACGATGGGCGAAATTATAACTTACGGCGGTCAACCAATTGTTTCGGCTTATTCTTCTGGCGCTCCAGAAGTTTATACAAACGGTACTCGCAACGCCTGTACGGTTTGGGATGGTAAGTATTGCCAGTCGGGCTATGAATATTTGTCGGGTGGCGTCAAAGATCCGGCTAACGCTCCCTATACCCGTGCCACATGCGGAGCGGACAACCATTGTGCCGGAATGTCAGCGGCGGGAGCAAGACAGCTTATCAAAAACGGCAAAAGTTATAAAGAAGTTTTGATGTACTATTATAAGGGAACGACGATTAAAAAATTATTCTAATTAACCTAATTATTCTAAAGAAATCCCAAACATCAATTCCGAATTTCGAAAAAATCACCAAGTCAAAATAACTTAAAAACTGTTGATGATTGGGTATTTGTTCGGTATTCTGGTTTAGTAATTGGTTATTTTTCAGATCAATCAGGGCAATTAGAACAATTGGATTTTATGGATTTATCCATTGTTATTCTTTCCTGGAATACCAAAGCTTTAACCCGCAATTGCCTGCGGTCGATTTTTGATAATGTTAAAGACATTGCTTTTGAAACAATTGTCGTGGACAACGACTCTTCGGACGGCTCGGCGGACATGGTCGCGCGAGAATTTCCGCAGATTAAATTAATCAGGAATTCCGAAAACCTCGGCTTTACCAAAGGCAATAATCAGGGGTTTAAAGAAAGCGAGGGAGAATACATTCTATTTCTAAACAGCGATACGATTACTCCTCCGCCAGATTTCGATTCTGTCATTCTTGCGGAAGCAGGAATCCAGAAAGCAAACATAGAAAGAAATGCCGACGCGCTGAATCCCCGCCTACGCGGGGGTGACAATCGGAGAAGTGATAGCGATGATAAAAAAAGCCAGCTGCGCAAAATGGTTGACAAAATGCACGAGGACAAATCTATTGGCATGCTGACTCCAAAATTAATTTATCCTGACGGTAAATTCCAAGACGAATACTACCGCAAACTGCCGAGTATTACCCAAACGTTTTGGGTTTACCTCGCGCCATTCAACAAACTCACGCATAGAATTAAATTTTTACGGAAGCGGTTTTTGTCGGACCTGGATCCAAATAAATCTCGTTATGCCGATGATTTTAACATTCCGGGCGCCGCGCCCTTGATGAGCCGCGAAGCGCACAAGAAAATCGGTGGCCGGGATGAAAATATCTTTTACTGGCTGGAAGATGTTGATTTATGCTGGTCTCTTAAAAAAGCTGGTTATAAACTATATTATCTGGCCGACGCGACAATTATCCATTTGGGCGGCCGGAGTAATGCCATGTGGGAAGACTTGCGCAAGATGCTCGATTTCCGCCGCGGCTATGTCTATGTTTTTCGCAAACACAAAGGAAAATTCCAGGGTTTTATCGTTAAATGGATGTTTATTTTGGATGCTTTACTGCTTATCTTTCCCGTATTTGCTATTGGCTTATTTGCAAAAAAGTATCGGGGAAAAGCAAACGTTTTTTGGCAATTCGCTTTGAAATTCTTAAAAACTTAAAGGGTCTAATTAAAATAAGACTTACGTGCCTCACACCTCTTTGTCATTCTAAACTCCGTGAAGAATTTCCTCTGCCGCGGGCAGGAAGCCAAAGGCTTCATACCCAAGCCGTTTCTACGCCAATGAGATCCTTCGCTATTGCTCAAGATGACGCTTAAGCGCGTAAGTCCCGGGTTTATTTACTATTATTGACGATCGTCAACGATAGTAAGTTAAGAGATTTAAGCAAGAAAGAAAAAAAGTGTAATCTTGCCATCCCTGATTTTACGTGGCAAAATTGATTTAGTCATTAACTTATAAGAGGGTAAAACGACATTATGATAAATTCAGAATCAATGAAAAATAAGGAACAGGTATCGTCAAAAGAGCTTCCGGAAAAATATGAAGCGCGTTTTCGGGACATCCTTGATAGAATTCCCGAAAAAGAACGCGCGGGAAAGCTTGGCGCAGACGAAGCAAAAAGCATAAAATCTGGCCTTTTGGAAAAATACAAAGGATTGGAACAGGAAATCGAATTTATCTTTTCCGAGATAGCGCAGCTAAAAGATCAAGAAAGGATAGGCAAGCTTAAAGAATACGACGGACTTAAAACGCTTACGCCCGGCGGCGAACAGGAAATTCAAGGCATAAAATTGAGCTTAACTGAATCGTTTTTCCTCCAGGCATCATACATTCTGGCCAACAGGGAAGACAAAGAATATCTGCGAAATCTGCTTGATTTAACGGATCGTGTTGCTTGGCGCCTTGGCGAAGCAAGAACTTGGAGAGCTATCAGGAAAGGTTTGCTTGGAGAAGTGGCCCTGCATCATCTTTTGGAGGAACGCGGCCTTTCGCCAAAATTGCCTCATCCGCGGGAAGACGCGACTCTCCATATCGATATGTGGGCCGAAGACGAAAAAGGCAGGGCTAAAATTATCGCGCAGGTTAAACATACCGCTTTCGCGCAAAAGCCTCATTTTCTGCAGTCGAAAGAAGAGTTGTCCGACTGGCTTGAAGGGGTCGGGGAACGCGTCAAAGACGACGGCCATGAGGGCGGTGTAACTCGCTTTGCCGAGATGTCGGAAAAGCTGAAAACCGATTTCGCCGAAATGGAGAATTACTGTCTGGACAGACCCGAAGAAATAAAACCAGTCGTTGTCATTTTTCCGGAGGGTTCGATTGATCCCTATAGCGGCGAACTGGTTGAGGAATATTTTAAGGATTTTGAAATCAAATTGGATTAGCTCGCGCAAGTCGCGCGATCTAACAAAAATCTCCGCCAAGCGGAGGTTTTTTTGTTTGAATTATTCTAGTTTTGCTTGGCGATTAAGCATTGTCAGAAGCTGCTAAGTATGACAAAATGGTATAGTATATAACTTTGATTATGGCGTTCAAACACAACTACGAACTCATCCGCGAGCTGGCGGTCAATGATTTCAAGCTCAAGTATAATAACTCAATCCTGGGCTATTTTTGGTCGCTTTTAAAACCGATAGCCTTATTCGGGATTTTATACCTGGTTTTTTCGGTTTTCCTGCGCCTGGGCGGGGGAATGGCCCACTACCAATTTTATCTCTTGATAGGAATAATTTTCTGGATGTTTTTTTATGAACTGACTGTTTTGAGCATGCAGTCGATCGTCAGTAAGGCGAATCTGGTCCAGAAAATCTATGTGCCGAAAATCACCATTATTATCGCGACCAGCTTAACCTCCCTGCTGACTTTTCTGCTGAATCTGGCGGTGATTTTCATTTTTATGCTCATTTTCGGCCTGGAATTCCGGTTCGCGCTCTGGCTTTTGCCCATTTACCTTCTGGAGCTTTACTTGTTTTCTTTCGGCCTGTCGCTGATTTTAGCAACTTTATTCGTCTGGTTTCGCGATCTGGCGCACATCTGGGAAATCCTTTTACAGATTATGTTCTACGCCACGCCGATTATCTACCCTTTGTCCGTCGTCCCCCCAAAATACCAAAAAATCGCGTTCTTAAACCCAATAGCGCAGATTATCCAGGACATCCGAGAAATCTTTTTGGGCGACCAGGTCATTTCGCCACTCTGGTGGCTGGCCCCGGTGGCGACAGTCCTGCTATTGATTATCGGCTTATTCGTCTTTACCAAAAAGTCTAAATACTTCGCGGAGGAGGTTTAGACAAAGAATTATGAATTACGATTTATGAATGATTAAAATCATCCTCCCCTCAGATGAGGGGAGGGCAGGGAGGGGTGCTGATGAGGAAAATACATAATCTGGAAAATCGAAAAGCAATTAGAAGAAAACTGCGAAAATCAACAACACCGCAAGAAGTAATTCTTTGGTCGCGTATAAGAAGAAATCAATTAGGATATAAATTTAGACGACAGCATTCTATTGGAAAATATATTGTGGATTTTTATTGTCCCGAGAAGAAACTGATTATAGAATTAGATGGCAGTCAGCATATCGAAAAGCAAAAAGAACATGACGAACAAAGGGATGAATATTTAAAAAGTTTAGGATTTATAATATTGAGATTTTGGGATAGTGAGATTAATAACAATTTAGACGGAGTGTTATTAAAAATATTGGAACGCCTAATGCGACGATAGATTGAAACATCACCCCTCCGTCCTTCGGGCGCCTCCCCTCAACTGAGGGGAGGAGGGTTCCGTGCGGGCGGGAGCCAGAGGCGAATAAAAACATTTCGCATAATAACGAGTTAGGCGAAATAAGAAAAAATCTTATTCATAAATATGTACAACATTATTTTAATCCCGATAGTCATTATTACAACATGGTGGCACTGGCATTATTATAGGTGGTGTGTTTTTAATATGAGAATCAATTGGCCACAAATTTACCGAACAAACAAAGGGGTACTAATGGTTTTTATATCAAAAATTGTATTGTTTGGTTATATTATCTTATTTTCTGACTGGCAATTAGTTTTTATTCCGTTCTTTTTGCTACAAATTTTAAAATATATAGCATTCAGTCAATCTCTAAAAAACGAAACCAAAGAATTTGTTATACATCTCAACAAAAAAAGACCTGAAGCGAAACAAGATGAGTTAGGAAAAGAAGCAAAAGAAATAGCAAAAAATACAATTTTTGAATATAAAAATCGAAAATTACGAGGGTCATTTTTAGATAAGATTTTTTATTACATCGCCTAACATGGTGTATCTGGCTCGCAAACTAAATAAAATTATTTATCTTTAATTATAATGGAAAAAATAAAGTCTCACTATAAAAAACATCCTTATAGTTCGGCATTGATTTCAATATTGTTATTTTTTGTTTTATATTTTCTTGGGATCAGTTATTTTTATCCGGCTTTGTTAGACAGAGCATCTTTTGGAGATATGTTTGGTGGTATCAAAGCTTTATTTTCCGGCTTTGCCTTTTTGGGAATAATTTATGCAATTATTCTCCAAAGGGAGGAACTGCGACTGCAAAGAAAAGAGTTCGAATTAACGAGAAAGGAGCTGAAACGTACTGCTGAAGCTCAAGAAAAATCCGAAAAAGCATTATCAAAACAAGCGGAGTCATTAAAAATAACTGCCAAGTTAAATGGTTTGAGTTCAGTCTTGCAGTATAATATCGGAATGATAGACACATTGGCTACGGGAAGATATGGTTCTGGCGGGATTGACAAAAATTTAAAACAAGAATGCGAAGATATAAAACAAAAAATAGAAGATATAATTAATGATAAATAATTTAATTTTTAACGCTTGCTAATCCGATATGATAAAAGTAAACAACCTATCAAAAACTTTCAAAATACCGCTGGAAAACCGCTATACTTTTAAGGAGAATTTAGTGGAGCTTTTTCGACGGGCGAAATATGAGAAAATCAGGGCGCTGGATGATGTCAGTTTTGAGGTTGACGAGGGCGAGTTTTTGGGCATTATCGGGCCGAATGGAGGCGGAAAAAGCACTCTTTTGAAGGTTCTGGCCAAGATATTGGTGCCCGATAGGGGAGCCTTGGAAATTAAGGGCAGGGTAAGCCCGTTTCTGGAGCTAGGCGTGGGTTTTAACATGGACTTGACCGCCCGGGAGAACGTCTACCAAAACGGCATAATTTTGGGTTTGTCGCGGAAACAGGTTGACGAACGATTTGATAAAATTATAGAATTTTCCGAACTGGAGCGGTTTGTTGATACTAAAATGAAAAATTTTTCCTCCGGCATGCATGTCCGGCTGGCATTTTCGGTTGCCATCCAGGTTGACGCGGATATTTTACTAATGGACGAAGTTTTAGCGGTAGGGGATATGCATTTCCAGCAAAAATGTTTTGAAGTTTTTAACCGTTACAAACAAGAGAAAAAGACGATCATTTTAGTAACGCACGACATGGGCGCGGTACAGAATTATTGCACGAGGGCGATATTCCTGAATAATGGCAAAATCGTGAAAGATGGAAAATCGAATGATGTGGTGGCGAAATACACGGAATACGCGATGCGGTAAGATAAAATTCACCTAATAAAATGCAAAATGCCTAATTCGAAAACGAATCCATTATAAGAAATTAGATAATTAGGTGAATTAGAAATTAGCAATCTTGATTTTGAAATGAGGGCCTCGATAATCATTCCCACCAAGAATGGTGAAGAATACTTGGAACAGTGTCTTAATATGGTTTTCCGCCAGAAGGCGGGTTTTGCTTTTGAGGTGATTTGCGTTGATTCGGGGTCAAAAGATAAGACATTAGAAATAGTCGAGAAATTTCGAGATCTTTGTAATAAAAAAAATGATCTCCTCTCCTCCTCGGACGAGGAGGGGGTTGGGGGAGGTGTTGATGAAATAATAACAACACCCCTCCGCCCTTCGGGCACCTCCCCTCAATTGAGGGGAGGAGGCATCGGTAGTATAAAACTATTTCAGATTCCGCCGCTGGAATTCGGGCATGGGAGGACGAGAAACTTTGCCGTGTCGAAAACAAGCGGCGAGTACCTTGTTTTTCTGACCCAGGACGCGATTCCGGCGGATGAAAATTGGCTTAAAAACATAATTAAGCCTATGGAGGACGACAGCGAAGTGGCCGGAGTTTTCGGCCAGCATCTGCCGCGAAAAGAATGTGACCCGTTCCAGCGAAAAACGCTTAACGAATTTATGGATTCTTTTGGTAAAGAGCTGACTATCTATAAATTAGCCAACTCCGGCGACGAAAAAGAGTTTGAGGCAAAAAAACACGTCTTGAGTTTTTTCTCCAATGTTAATTCGGCCATACGCCGGAGCGTCTTTGAGAAAATCCCTTTTCGAGACATAGAGATGGGCGAGGATCAGTTCTGGGCCAAAGACATCCTATTGGCCGGCTATAAAAAAGCTTACGCGCCGGAAGCGAAAGTTTATCACTCGCACAATTACGGCATCTGGAACCAGTTTAAACGTTGGTTTGATGAATTCCGTCAGCACAAAAAAAATATAAATTACGTCGGCGTTTCTTCCATCTGGAAGATTTTGCCGCTTGCTTTACGTTTGTGGCTCAACGATGTAAGATACATAAAGAACCAAAAAGAATATAATTTCGGGCAAAAAATTTATTGGGTGGCGTGGATTTTTTTTATGGATTTGGCAAGGATGTGCGGAGAATATCTTGGAGGAAGATACGACAAATTGCCAAAATGGCTGCAGAATAAGCTAAGCATGCAATATGAATTGATTCACAAAAGGTAAAATCCACCCCAACCCTCCTTTTACAAGGGAGGGAGCCGACCCCCTCCCTTTTAGAAAAGGAGGTTGGGAGGGATTTATAAAACGTATGGCATTATTTAAAAAAGCGTTCAAAACATTATTCACCGAGGGCCCCGTCTCGTTTGTCAAAAAAACTCTTAATTTTATTAAGAGGGTGTTTTATGGCGTGCCGGCGCAAGTCAACCCCGCAATTTATAATTTCACATTAGATTTTTCGCGCCCCCCCTTAGACAAAAAGACTCTTGATGAGCGTTTTCGTTCAACAGACAAAAATCGTCTGGCGATCAATTGGATTATTCCTGATATGGGTCTTGGCTCCGGAGGCCATACCACCATTTTCCGCATAATTAAACACCTGGAAAGCTTCGGGCACAAAAATAGAATCTATATTTTTGGCGGGACGAAACACGGCTCAAACAAAAAGCTGAAGAAGTTTATTAACGAAAACTTTTTCAATCTTGAAGCCGAAATTTTTAACTCGATTGAAAACATCAAAGACAGCGACGCGCTAATCGCTACCTCGTGGCAGACGGCCTATCCGGTTAGAAACATACAAAATACTAGGAAAAAATTCTATTTCGTGCAAGATTTCGAGCCGTGGTTTTATCCGATGAGCTCGGAATATTTATTGGCCGAAAATACCTATAAATTCGGCTTTTACGGCATTTGCGCCGGCCCGTGGCTGGCAAAGACAGTTGGCGAAAGGTACGGAATGAGCGCCGATTTTTTCAATCTGGCATTCGACCCCAAAATATATTATCCGCGCGGAAGAGTCGAACCGCTAAAATTAGAGAGCCGCGACGAACACAATTTCAAGAAAACCGTAACGCTGGAGGCAACCAAAAAACCAAGAATTGTTTGTTACGCGAGACCAGTTACCCCGAGGAGATGTTTTGAATTGCTTGTTCAGGCGCTCCGCGAACTATATGTACGAGGAGTAGATTTTGACTTAAGTCTTGTCGGGTGGGATATGTCGCCCTATATCATTCCCTTTGAATTCAAAAACTTGAGAATTCTAACGCATGAAGGGCTGGCAAAATTGTATTCCTGGGCGGATTTGGGAATTGTTTTTTCGCCAACCAACTATTCGCTCCTGCCGCACGAAATGATGGCCTGCAAATTGCCGGTTTTGGAGCTAAAAAGAGAAACGACGGAAATCGTTTTCAAAGATGGAGACAATATAACATTAGCCGATCCCGATCCGATTGCGATTGCCGACAAACTGGAATGGCTGTTGAATAATCCCGCAAAACGGAAAGAAATTGCCGAAAATGCCTACGAGTATGTCCAGCAATTTTCATGGGAAAAGTCGGGAAGAAAAGTTGAAGAGATTCTTAAGAATCATATAACACAAAACACGTAACACGTAACAATTTTAGCTTTTAAATGCGACCACTAAAACTAATTGTTACATGTTATATGTTACATGTTGCATGAGGTGCTTAGTCACCGGCGGAGCCGGATTTATCGGTTCTCATCTAGTAGATGAATTGATAAAGCGAGGGAACAAAGTCATAGTGATAGACAATTTGTCGAACGGGAAAAAGGAAAACTTGAATCCGAAAGCCAAATTTTATAAAAAGGATATCAGAAATCTGGAAAGCGTCGCGCCGCATTTTAAGGGCGTGGATTTTGTTTTTCACCTGGCCGCCTTGCCGCGGGTCCAATTTTCCATCGAGCATCCAATCGAAGCAAATGATAATAATATCAACGGCACATTAAATGTTTTAGAGGCCGCCAAGCGAGCAAGAGTAAAACGGGTTATTTTTTCATCGTCCTCCTCAATATACGGCGACCAGCCAAAATTCCCTTATAAAGAGAATATGCCGCCCAACCCAATGTCGCCATATGCTTTGCACAAATACGTCGGTGAGCTTTATTGTAAAATGTATTCTTTTCTCCATGGTTTAGAAACGGTCTGTTTAAGATATTTTAATGCCTACGGACCTCGCGCGTCCACCGAAGGCGCTTATGCTTTGGTTACGGCAATTTTTTTGAAGCAGAAAAAAGGGGGGAAGCCGCTTACGGTTACGGGCACAGGAAAACAATCGCGCGACTTCACTCATGTATTTGACATCGTTCGCGCCAATATTTTAGCGGCGCAGAGCAAGAAAGTCGGCAGTGCGGAAGTGATAAATATCGGCGGGGGAAACGATCAGCGGATTATCAAAGTTGCCAAATTGTTTGGCGGGCCAATTGAGTTTATTGCCCCGCGCATTGAACCCCAAAAAACATTGGCCGATATTCGTTTGGCAAAAAAAATACTTAACTGGGAGCCAAAAATTAAATTTGAGGACGGGATTAAACAATTATTGAAAAGCAATAATTTTTTATAACCAGTGCGCGAGGAAAAATTGGTTTCAATAGTAATTTTGACTTATAATGGAGAAAAGACAATCAATGATTGTCTTGATTCGGTTTTAAAACAGACCTACTATAATATTGAATTAATCGTGGTTGATAACGTATCGACTGACGGCACGATAAAAATGATAAAAAGCAGGGTTTACGAGAACGGTTCTCGTGGTATTAGGATTATCGAAAACAAGAAAAATATTGGTTTTGCTGGGCATAATATCGGCATTGAAAACAGTGGAGGAGAATTTGTTTTGTGTGTGAATCAAGATGTAATTCTGGAACCGGATTTTGTTTCAGAAACGGTTAAAATATTTCAGCAAGATGAAAAAATTGGCGCGGTTCAGGGAAAGATACTGACGAAAGAATCAAGAATCAAGAATCAAGAATCAAGAATAATTGATACAACAGGGATTACGGCGTTCAAGAGCAGAAGATTTATCGACGGGGGGCAAGGCGAAAAAGACAAGGGACAGTATGATAAAATTGAGGAGGTTTTTGGCGTTAACGGGGCAGTGGCGTTTTTTCGGAAAGAGTGCTTGGAAGACGTAAAATTATTTGTCTCGCGTCATCCTGAATCTAGTTCAGGATCTGATTCTGTTGGACATAGTAATGAGTATGAGATGCTGAACCAAGCTCAGTATGACGAGGGGGACGAATACTACGACCTAGATTTTTTTATGTACAAGGAAGACATCGATTTGTCATGGCGGATTCGGCTTTATGGCTGGAAAATTATGTATTGCCCAACGGCGATCGCTTATGTCGAACGGACATCAAAATTTATTAATGATAAAAGCAGGACGGGGCAGATTATCAATGCGAGAAAAAAACAGAGCCAATTTATAAAGAGTTTATCTTTTAAAAACCACCATCTGGCGATAATAAAAAATGATTTGCCGCGACTGTTTGTTAAGCATCTGATATGGATTTTACCAAGAGAAATCGGTGCCTGGCTGTATGTTTTATTCTTCGAGCCAAAAACTTGGCCGGCAATCATTGATTTGTTTCGACAAATGCCACTGGCCATAGAAAAGAGAAAAATCATAATGAAAAATAAGAAAGTGGGAATAAAAGAGATGGAAAAATGGTTCGTTTAAAAATCCGAAGCACGAAATCAGAAATACGAAACAATATCAAATGACCAAAATTCTAATGACCAAAACGTTTTGATCATTTGAAAATTCGATATTGTAATTTGTTTCGAATTTCGAAATTCGATATTCGAGTTTTCAGTTAATGCAGGATTATCAAGAACAACAATACAATAACATTCCTTCCGGAAGACAGATTCTAATAGAAGAAAAGCCCCCAAAATCGCGATTTAAGCGTTTTTTTCTGTTGATTATTTTTTTGATAGTTATCTGCGGCGGCCTGGCGGTTTTCGCGCTGAAAACGGGGTTTACTTTTTCGCAAATAAACATTAATTCGATTATCGGCGGCGGCAAATTGCCGGTTGACCAACCGATAAAAGAAAGGGATCCCGACCGGATCAACATTCTACTTTTGGGAATGCGGGGCGAAGGCGATCCCAACGGAGGGCTTTTGAGCGACAGCATAATATTGGTCAGTATTCAAAAAAGCACGGGGAAAGTCGCGCTTATCTCCATTCCCAGAGATTTATATGTAGTAATTCCCGACACCGACCAAATGGCGAAAATCAACGCGGCATACGCGTATGGCGAAGAAAGAAAATATGGAGGAGGGGGCATTATTTACAGCAAGGCGATTGTTTCTGAAGTAACCGGTCTTTATATTGATTACGCCGTTTCGGTTGACCACCAAGCTTTCCGGGAAGCGATTGATGCCATTGGGGGGATAGATATCTATCTTGATAAACCGTTTGTCGAAGACAAGCAATTTACCGACGAAATCATCATAAATCTGCCGGCCGGCAAAAACCATTTGGACGGCAAAACGGCTCTTTTTTACGTCCGTTCGCGCTACACCACTTCCGACTTCGACCGAATGAGGAGACAACAGCGGGTTTTAATGGCGATGAAAAACAAGATTTTATCCATAGGAGTTTTAGCTAATCCCGTTAGAGTCTTCAATCTTTTGGATATTTTGGGAAGAAATGTGCGAACGGACATGGGCGTGAACGAAATTCAACAAATGATTGGTTTTGCCTCAAACGCGGATACTAGTCGCATCAAAACAAAAATTTTCGACACGACGCCCGAGGGATTTCTTTATTCGGCTTATGCCGAAAACGGGGCGTATATTTTGCTGCCAAGAGCGGGGGATTACTCCCAGATAAGGGAAACGTGTAAAAATATTTTTGAAAAAACATAAGCGCCAATGACCAAGGACCAAAATGAAGTTTAAAGATAAGACAGCAAAATTTGGTCATTGGGATTTGGTTATTGGTCATTATGGAGCTATCCGTTGTTATCACTCACCATCGAGAACAAAAACTGCTGGAACAGTGTTTGTGTTTGCTGCAAAAAGAATTGGAGGGTATTGAGGCGGAAATCATAATCGTCTTGAGCGAATGCCGACAGGAGGCACTGGAAGGATTGAAACAAAAATTTCCCGAAGTGATATTTCTGCCTTTTGAAAAAAATCTTTATTTTGTGCGTTCGGTTAATCGAGGCATAGAAAGGGTCGGCGGCGACTATGTTCTGATAATCAATGATGATGTTATGGTTTCCCCCGGTTCTGTGAAGGCGCTTGCGGGTTATTTAAAAGAGCATCGAGAAACTGGTTTGGTCGGCCCGAAATTATTGTATTCCGATGGCGTCAATCAGCACTCTTGTTTCAGATTTTATACGCCCCTTACAGTTGTCTGTCGCAGAACCGTTTTGGACAAGACATCCGTGTGCAGAGAGGTTATAAACAGATTTTTATATGGAGATAAAAATTTAAATGGCGGCGACGGCACAGAGGTTGATTGGGTGGTCAATGGCGCCGTTATGGCGCGGCGCGATTTCATAAAACAGGTGGGTTTTTTGGACGAGAGATTCAAACATTATTTCAGCGATGTTGATTGGTGCAGAAGATTTTGGCAAAATGGTTTTAAAGTAGTATACTTTTCTAAGGCGGTCTTTTATCATTATCACGGTAGGAAAAGTCGGAGCGGGGGAGTACTGGGTCTCTTAACTAATCGAATGACGAGGATACATGTTTGGGATGGAATCAGATATTTCTGGAAGTGGGGGATATCATAATGCTAATAATGTGAATAAAAAATTTTTTCTCCCGATTTTAATAATCGCCATTGTGGCCAGCTTCGCCAGCGGTCTTTATATAGGAAAATCCGGCAAGTCTTCGGTTGAAAATATTACCTTGGCGACCAATCTGGAGTTGGGTAAGTCTGCCGCCGTTGATTTTTCATTGTTTTGGGATGTTTGGAATAAGGTTGAAAATGAATATGTCGAACGTTCGAAGCTCGCTCCGCAAAAAATGATCTACGGAGCCATTTCGGGAATGCTGCGTTCTTTGGATGACCCCTATACTCTGTTTTTACCCCCCGACGAAAGCAAAAAATTTCAGGATGATATGAGGGGCGATTTCGAAGGAATCGGGGCTGAAATCGGCCTCCGAAAAGACATTCTAACCATTATCTCTCCAATCGAAGGAACTCCCGCTCAAAAAGCCGGTCTTCAGCCGCAGGACATGATTTTAAAAATCAACGATACCTCAACGGACAATTTAAATCTTGATGAAGCCGTTAATCTGATTCGTGGGCCCAAAGGAACCTCTGTGCGCTTTTTGGTTATGCGCGATGGCTGGAAGGAGCCGAAAGAAATTGAGATTGTCCGGGATAAAATCAATATTCCTATTTTAAAGCTGGAGCTTAAAGATTCCAACATAGCTTATATCCGCCTTTATCATTTTACCGAGAATTCACCAGACGAGTTCGATAAAGCCGTTAAACAAATCCTGAAATCTAACGCGAAAGGAGTTATTCTGGATTTAAGAAATAATCCGGGCGGCTATCTTGAGGCGGCGGTCAGTATCGCTGGCTGGTTCCTGAAGGGCGGCAATATTGTAGCCATAGAAGATTTCGGCAATAGAGAAAAAATTGAGTATCGCAGCCGGGGGAATGGCGAATTGGGCAATATGCCCATAATAGTTTTGGTAAATCAGGGGTCGGCTTCGGCTTCTGAAATTCTTGCCGGCGCCTTGCGCGATGAGAAAGGAGCAAAACTGGTCGGACAAAAGACCTTCGGTAAAGGATCGGTGCAGCAGCTGGATAATTTCGCCAACGGCGCTTCTTTAAAAATCACTATTGCTAGGTGGTTGACGCCGTCCGGCCAATCGATCATGAACGAAGGGATAGAACCCGATGTTAAGGTAGAAATAACCGGTGACGACGCCGATAGCGGCCGCGATCCGCAAATAGATAAGGCGTTAGAGATGTTGAAGCAATGAATAAGCGAATAAATTTGAAAGTCTATGGCGATGTTCAAGACGTATTTTATCGTATTCGGACAAAGAAAAGCGCGGATGAACTGGGGTTAACCGGCTGGGTGCGCAATGAACCGGATGACACGGTTACTGTCGCCGCCGAAGGCGAAGAATCAAAGTTGAAAGAGTTGATTGATTGGTGTTACAATATAACAAACGTGGGAGTGGAAAAGATTGATGTTGGCTGGCAAGAGGCAACGGGGAAGTTTGATGGGTTTGAAATACGATATTGATTTAAAATTTGCGATTTAAGAATTACGAAATAATTGCGGCGAAGTTTTATTTTCTAGCTGCGAAAACCGCCGACTCTGTCGACGGAGGTTCATTCATAAATCATAAATCTCCATTCGTAAATCCAAAGACAATGAAAGTCATATTACTCAACGATATTCAAAAATTGGGCAAAAAAGACGAGGTTAAGGAGGTGGCTGACGGGTTCGCCAGAAATTTTTTGTTTCCGAAAAAGTTGGCTGTCGCCATCACCGAGGGGAAATTGAAAGAGTTGGAGTTTCGACTCGAAAAGCAAAGGGAGTTGGCCGAAAAAGAGTTGGGGGCGGTCCAAGAGATGGTAAAAAAAATTGAGGGGTTGGAAGTTGAAATACCGGTTAGGATTGACACTAGCGGGAATCTTTATGCGGCAGTCGGGCCCAAACAAATCAGCCAGGCGCTAAAAGGCAAGGGATTCGATATACAAAAATCTCAAATCGGATTATCGGATGACCCGATAAAAGAAGTGGGAGAACGGGAAGTAGTTATTGAATTCCCGCATGGACTCGAAGCAAAGATACGAGTTAATGTTGTGGCGGAACAATGAAATTCGCTCGCCGACTACGGACTACGGACTACCGCGGTTTGTTGACGCGGTAGACAGTAAGCGGTAGACGGTATAGCCGGTAATTTGGCCAAATATATTTTTGTCTGTGGCGGGGTGATGTCGGGGGTGGGGAAAGGCGTGGCTACGGCTTCCATTGGTAAGATTCTGCAAAGCAAGGGATTTGGGGTAATCGCCATCAAAATTGACCCTTATGTCAATGTTGACGCCGGCACCATGAACCCGATTGAGCATGGCGAGGTTTTTGTCACTGACTGTGGAACCGAATGTGATCAAGACGGCGGCAATTACGAAAGATTTTTGGATGTCAATTTTTCCGCTGACACCTATATGACTACCGGGAGCGTTTACCGGGCGGTTATTCAACGAGAAAGGAATCTTGGTTATCGGGGAAAATGCGTGCAAGTGGTGCCGCATATCCCAGAAGAAATCATAAAGAGAATCTATGGCGCCGCGCGCAAAACAAAAGCTGATTTTGTTCTGATTGAAATAGGAGGCACGGTCGGCGAATACGAAAACCTCTTATTTTTGGAGGCAGCCAGGATGATGCACCTTAAACGTTCGAAAGAGGTGTTTTTTGTTTTAGTCAGCTATTTACCAATGCCAAAGATGATTGGAGAGATGAAAACTAAACCTACCCAACACGCCGTCCGCGCCCTGAACGAAGCCGGCATTCAGCCGGATATCATTATCGCGCGCGCCGAAGTTCCGTTAGACGAGCCGCGAAAAAAGAAAATATCCATTTTTTGCAATGTTGATGTGAAAGACGTAATTTCCGCCCCCGATGTTGAAACGATTTACGAAGTACCTCTTAATTTTGAAAAGGACAATTTAAGCCGGCGAATCCTAAAAAAAGCCGGGCAACGCGAGCGTCGAAATGACTTAAAAGACTGGGAAGGTCTGATAAAAACGATAAAAACGGTGCGCAAACCTGTTAAAATCGGGGTAGTGGGCAAATATTTTGCCACCGGCAATTTTACCCTGTCAGACTCCTACATCTCGGTCATTGAAGCCATTAAACATGCCGCTTGGCACCATAACAGAAAACCGGAGATTGTCTGGATTAGTTCGGAAGCATACGAAAAAGACGCCCGAAAATTAAATGAACTGAAAATATTGAACGGAATTATAGTACCCGGCGGCTATGGAAGCAGAGGGGTTGAGGGAAAAATATCAGCGATAAAATATTGCCGAGAGCACAAAATTCCTTATTTGGGGCTTTGCTATGGTCTGCAATTAGCAACCATTGAGTTCGCGCGGAATGTCTGCGGTCTAAAAGACGCCAATACAACAGAGATTGACCCCACCACTGAAAACCCCGTCATTGATCTGATGAGGGACCAGAAAGATTTAATCAAAGAAAAAAAATATGGCGGCTCCATGCGTTTAGGCGCCTACAATTGCCGCCTAAACAAAAACACTATCAGCTACCGGGCCTATGGAAAATCCGAGATATCAGAACGACACCGACATCGCTACGAATTCAACGACGAATACCGCGAGCCTCTGGAAAGGCGGGGGTTAATCGTTGCCGGCTTAAATCCTGAACGCAATTTGGTTGAAATAATCGAACTCAAGAATCACCCATTTTTCGTCGCCACCCAATTTCACCCTGAATTCAAATCAAGGCCATTAAAACCGCATCCGTTATTCAGAGAATTTATCCGGGCGGCAATGAGAAAATTGTAATAAAAAATGCTTGGGGCCTTCCCAAGCATCAATGCCGTGACTACTATTACTTTTGTTTTTCGATTTCTTGGATAGCTATAAACTCATGACCGCGCTTAGAACATTTTGTAGGAATTTTATCTTCTGTCCACAAAAAATGGGTAGTAAAATTAAAAATGACCAGAGACTGCGAGTAAGATAAAACACAAATCCCGTTAGTTCGATGAAACCAATGCACATCGCGACAAGTGGCATAAGAACCCCCTCTTGTTTTATAAAGAACTTTAGATTACATTCACAACTTTAGTCAATCTTTTATTCCCGTCGAATCTTAATTTTGCCTTATTTGTAAACTTAACCACGCCTTTCCGTATCGCGTAAAGAGTGTCGTCATTGCCCCGGCGAACATTTTTGCCGGGAAGAAACTTGGTGCCGCGCTGGCGGATAATAATTGAGCCGGGTTTGGCAATCTGGCCGGCGAATAATTTTACGCCGAGGCGCTTGGAGATCGAATCCCGACCCAGTCGAGTGGTTCCTGATGCTTTAGTTTTTGACATAGTTTTTTCTGCGAATTACGAAAAAAGTATGAACTCGGATAAACTCAAGGTAAACCGCGCCGAAGTATTCAGAATGACAGCAAGAGAAAAATTTGCTACCAGTTTTATGAAGTGGTCTAAGGTTAATCCCGTGATAATCTTTAAATAAAGCCGAATCTCGCTGGAGCTTTGACGAAGCGGGCAGAAATGACAAGCAAAAAAACTTTAGACCAGTTCTATACCATTAAAATATATCAAAAGTCTTATGCTTCAGTCAAGCGAAAACGACATTGACCGATGGAGGATTATTAAAAATTGGTTCTATGACAACCAAGCCGATATCGTTTTGGTTTTGGGCGTGATTCTGGTGGCGCTGATTGGTTTCGGCTTGGGCAGATTGACGACAAACCAAACAATAAAAGAACCGGTGGTTATCGAAAGTCAGGGAGCAAACGCGCTAAACAATATAAAGCAAACCGTAAATCAAGATAGCGCCAAACAAAACATAAACGGCGAGGAAAACAAACCCAAAGGGATTATCGTGGCCAGCAAAAACGGCAAAAAATATCATTGGCCCTGGTGTTCGTGGGCAAAAAAAATCAAACCCGAAAATCAGGTTTGGTTCAAGTCGGAGTTGGAGGCAAAAACGGCTGGTTATGAACCGTGCGCCACTTTCTACACACAGGCGCCGGCAGGATACAAGCCAGAGTTTGGCGAATAACGGTTTAAAATCACTATGTGGTGATTGGGCCAGGATGAAAGCGTAGGAATTTCGTAAGCTCCTCCTGGCGGCACCCGTTGGCACCGCTTGCTGATTGCTCCTTTGCTGTATCCGAAATGTCTGGCTGTCTCCGAGACGGATTTACCGGATTTCACCATCTCAACTGCTTTAGCCCGCAGCCTGGGCATCATAGGATTGGTTGTGTGTGGCATAGATGGAAACGTTTAATTTGATACCCTTCTATTGTATCAATATCAAAACGTTTCCAAAGTATGGCTTGACGGTAACAACAATAAGGAGTATTGTGTGGCTAGTTGCTTTTAAAACTAGGGTCAATATTTTTTGCGGAGGGAAGGGAAACGTGAAAACCGGGATTATTATCGCCTTGATAGGCATAACCGGAACCATGTTAGTTTTATACCTCATCGTTCTTATGATTAAAGTGTTGAAAAGTTATTTTGCATGGCGCATGGCTAGGCTTACCGCTGAAGTCGATAAATTACCGAAGCTTTTTCGCGAGTGTTATTTTAGAAAAATAGAAAAAAGGGGGCGGACTGATAATGCTGACGCTGATACATTCTGGATTTGCGGGTTTGGCCATGGGCGTTGCCGCCCTGACCCCGCAAAATGTGATCATGATTGTATTAGGCTGCATTCTGCTTTGGCTGGGAGTCAAAAAGGATTGTGAGCCTCTTCTTTTGGTTCCGATTGGTTTCGGGACGATTTTGATAAATATTCCTCTCGCCGGATTGATGGATCCAGGGGGACTTCTGCGCCATTTTTATGATTTTGGCGTTTTGACCGAAATCTTCCCATGTCTCATTTTTGTCGGCATAGGAGCGATGACTGATTTTTCCCCCTTGCTGGCTAACCCGAAGCTCTTACTTTTGGGCGCTGCCGGACAGTCTGGAATTTTTCTGGTACTCTTGCTCTCATTGGCGTTAGGCTTTAATCTACTTGATTCAATCGCTATTGGCATTATTGGTGCTTGCGATGGTCCGACTTCAATCTATGTTACTTCTAAGTATGCCCCGCATTTGTTGGGTGCAGTGTCGGTAGCCGCTTATTCATATATGGCGCTTGTGCCGATTATTCAGCCGCCAATCATGCGATGGCTGACCACAGAAAGAGAGAAAAAGATCGTCATGGATTATCCTGGCGATGTTCCTCGCGAATTAAAAATCGTGTTTCCGGTGGCGGTTACTATCGTCGCTTGTCTGATTGCCCCGATCGGCGCGCCCCTAATTGGCACCTTGATGCTCGGAAACTTTTTGAAGGAGTGCGGGGTCGTTGAGCGGCTTTGCAAGGCTAGTGAAAATGAAATCGCCAATATCACAACGCTTTTGCTCGGTATCACCATTGGTGCGACAATGAACGGCGCGGCCTTTCTTAAGGTTCAGACTTTGATGATTTTTGTGCTTGGTTTTTTAGCAATTTGCCTCGATACGGTTGCCGGAGTTCTGTTTGGCAGATTGATGTGTTTCTTAACCGGCGGCAAAGTTAACCCCCTAGTGGGCGCAGCCGGAATTTCTGCTTATCCAATGGCGGCTCGTGTTGTTCAGAAAGAGGGAGTTCGTTATAACCCTTTTAATTTTTTACTCATGTATTCGATGGGCGCGAATACAGGTGGCCAAATCGGTTCGATTATAGCCGCGGCCATAATGCTCTCTGTGCTTAACGGCTTAAGCTAAAAATTTGAAATAGTACAGCGAGATGGTTACAAAACCATATTTTGTCATTCTGAACGAAGTGAAGAATCTCTTGCGAACGCAAGAAATTAAGCTCCTTTTCTCAAACAAGTTGAGAGATTCTTCGGGCTTCACCCTCAGAATGACAGTTTTGAAACCATCTCAGTCAGTGTTTGTGCCCCGATTTACCGGGGTATTTTTTTGACTATTTGAGGTTAGAACGATAAAATAGAATTGGGTGGGGGCAGAAGATTAAGAAAGGGTGGTTAGTTCCTTAAAAATGAACCTCCGCCCCGCAGAATTGCGGGGCGGTTTTCGCGGCTAGAAAATAAAATAAAGACGGGAGCAGAAGCGATATGACAAAGATTTTGGTAATCGGAACGGCAGGACAGATCGGCTCGGAACTAACAATGGCGTTGCGGCAAAGATATGGCAATGTTAATGTCGTGGCCGGGATAAACAAAACCCGGCCAAAGGGACTACTTTTTTGGTCGGGGCCAATTGTGACTTGCGATTGTCTTAATGTCGGACAACTAAAAGCGGTGGTGGAATCTTTCGGGATCAAAAGAATTTATCATCTTGCGGCTATTCTTTCCGCGGTAGGGGAGTCCAATCCTCATCTTGCTTGGGATGTGAATATCAATGGTTTATATAATGTTTTGGAGGTGGCTCGTTGTTGTGGCTGTTCGGTTTTCGCGCCGAGTTCTATTGCGGCTTTTGGGCCATCAACGCCAGTTGATAATACGCCACAGGATACGATTCAGCGGCCGAACACGATGTATGGCCTCACTAAGGTAGCCGGCGAGCTGTTGCGCGATTATTATTTCAAGAAATTTGGAGTTGACGCAAGAAGCGTTCGTTATCCCGGAATTATTTCGAATGTAACTTTGCCCGGTGGCGGAACAACTGATTACGCGGTAGAGATTTTTTACGAGGCGATCAAGAAAAAGCGGTTTGTGTGTTCTTTGAAACCTAATACCTATTTGGATATGATGTATATGCCGGACGCGATTAAAGCGGCCATTGATTTGATGGAGGCTGATCCGTCGCGATTGATTCACCGAAACGCCTTTAATGTTTCCGCCATGAGTTTTTGCCCAGCAGAGCTTGCCGCGGAAATTAAAAAGCATATTCCCGATTTTGAAATGACTTACCAGATTGACCCGCTCCGACAGGGAATTGCCGACAGCTGGCCGAACAAGATGGATGATTCAGTAGCCCGCGCGGAGTGGGGCTGGCAGCCGGAATACGATTTGGCCAGAATGACCAAAGACATGATAGAAGTTTTATCCAAACGTCTACACGCAGAAGGAGGCGTCAGTGTCTAAAAAGATTTTAGTCGACTTGCGGGAAACGCTGAAGGAGTTGGAAAAGCAAGGTCTTTATAAAAAAGAAAGAATCCTTGCTTCGGCTCAAAGGGTTGAAATTCGGCTTTCCGGTGGCCAGGTAGTTCTTAATTTTTGCGCCAATAATTATCTTGGCTTGGCTAGCGACCAGCGGTTGATAAAAGCTGCTCAAAAAACGATGGAAAAATGGGGCTATGGTCTTTCTTCCGTCCGGTTTATTTGCGGAACACAAGAAATTCACAAGGAACTAGAAAGGAAAGTTGCCGAATTCCTCGGGACCGAAGATACGATTCTTTATGCTGCCTGTTTTGACGCCAATGGCGGAGTTTTTGAGCCGTTATTAGACGAAAACTGTGCGATTATCTCTGATGAATTAAATCATGTTTCAATCATCGACGGTATCCGCCTGTGCAAAGCAATGCGTTTTAGATACAAGCATTCGGATATGGCGGCCATGGAAGAATGTCTCGAAGAAATCGAGTTGGAAAAATTTATGAGAACACTGCCGTTGGCTGATGGCTCCTTTACGCCACCCTTTAAATATACTCTTATTGTCACCGATGGCGTCTTTTCCATGGATGGCGATATCGCCAAGCTGAAAGAAATTTGCGATTTGGCGGAAAAATATGACGCTTATGGTTGACGATTCCCATGCCACTGGCTATATCGGCCCCACCGGACGCGGGACCGCCGAACATTGTGGGGTGATGGGAAGAGTGGATATTATTACCACCACTTTAGGCAAGGCGCTGGGCGGCGCATTGGGCGGCTGCGCTTCCGGTCGAAAAGAAATTATTGAAATGCTGCGTCAGCGTTCTCGGCCTTACTTTTTTTCTAATTCATTGGCGCCGGCCGTGGTCGGTGCTTCTTTGTGGGCGTTGCGGATTTTAAAAGAGTCTCCAGAACTTCCTAAAAAAGTTATGCAGAATGCCAGCTACTTTAGAGAAAAGATGGTAGCGGCGGGTTTCGACATTGTGCCCGGCGAAACAGCCATTGTTCCCGTTATGCTCTATGATGAATCGCTGGCCGTCAAAATGGCGGGGAAAATGCTGGAAGAGGGGATATATGTTATCGGTTTTACTTACCCGGTTGTGCCCAAAGGTAAGGCGAGAATTCGGGTGCAGCTTTCCGCCGCCCATTCAAGGGAGGAGCTCGATAAAGCTATTGCCGCTTTCATAAAAGTCGGCAAGGAATTAAAGGTAATCTAAATAGATATTTTAAAATTTACCCCGACATTGTGTCGGGGTTTTTCGTTGCCGCGTCGTTTTGGACATGTTATTATTTTAATAATCGGCACATTTTTCATTTTTAAGAAAGATCGAGTTTTTCAAAAACAATGGGTGCGTTGCAAATCATCTTTGAGCATATCTACTTCGCCTACCCGATTATATTTATTTTGATGTTTGTTGAGGGCGGCGACGGAACATTGTTGGCCTCCGGATTTTTAATCCGGCTGGGTTTTTTGAATTTTTTTATTGTTTATCCGATGGCGCTGATTGCTGTTTTTCTACGTGACATAATTTTGTATCGATTGGGTGAACGATACGGAGAGGAGTTGGTAACTAAATTTGGCCGATTCTTTTTCGTTACGCCGGCGCGATTGGCCAAATTGGAGGCACGCCTTAAGAATAGCGGTGGGAAGACAATTTTTTTTTCAAAATTTTTCTACGGTCTAAATCACATTACGATTATGGCTGTCGGCGCGATAAAATTTGATTTTCGGAGGTTTTTGAAAATCGAAAGCGTGACTATTTTTTTATGGGGCACATTGATGTTGACGCTCGGTTTTTTTCTTGGCCACAGCTTTACTTTGTTTGGGCATTACGCTAAGGATATTGCGCTTTTATTAACCGCAGTTTTGGTGCCAATCATTTTGTTGGCCGAGTTTAGCATTACTTCTAAGGTGTTGTTATTCTGTCGGGGTAATAATGACGGGCGGGCAGCGCAGCGCAGAAATTTTCAAAAAGGCGCGCTGACAATAATAGCGCTGTTATTAATCATAGTTGCCGCCGGCGCGGCTTTTTATTTCCGCGCCAATTTATTAAGCGAATATCGCAAACTGATTTTTGGTTCAGGGTTATTTCAAACAAACGATTTGACTTCGAAAACGCCGGTTGAAAATCTTTCCGACCGGCTGGAAAAATCCGTTTCAACGCCGACGCCCTTGCGGCAGACGCGGAAAGCGGCCGCCGCCGATTTAACAAACGACGGGGTGATTAAATGGACAAATGCGCAGCGGGCCAGCGCTGGATTAACGCCGCTGAAAGGAAATCCCGCCCTTGATTTGGCGGCGGCGATAAAAGCCGAAGATATACTTGAAAGGCAATATTTTACCCACGATTCACCCGGGGGACAATCGCCGGCAGACTTAGCAAAGATGGTTAACTATGAATTCGTTGCTATCGGGGAAAATCTGGCAATGGGAAATTTCGACGGCGATATGGCGCTTGTCGAGGCGTGGATGGAGAGTCCCGGGCATCGCGCCAATATTTTAGGCGACTACGCGGACATCGGCGTTGCGGTTATCCAGGGTGTGTTTGAGAACAGCAAAACTTGGATCGCGGTTCAGGAATTCGGGCGGCCGCTTTCCGACTGTCCACAAATCGATAAATCTCTTGAAGCAAGAATCACTGATTATAAAGACGAAATTGCCATATTGAACAGCGTAATTAATGTTAGGCAAGCCAAGCTGGCGATACCCGGGTTCCAAACGAAAAAAGAATATGAAACAAAAATAAAAGAATACAACGGGCTGGTGAAGCAATATAACGGCCTCATTGCCGCAACTAAATCGCTTATTGACGAATACAACCGCCAAGTTAGACTTTTTAATCAATGCGCCAAACGGTAATTTTTCCGCTCATAAATCGTTGACCAAACAAGGGAGAAATGTTATTCTTCGACTAAGATTAAGTTCCTACATTTTACCCTCAAGTGCAACACTTGGTAAATTAGTTGATAAGGCGTAAAG
>CAYYTW010000008.1:0-31443 GCA_964474765.1 uncultured Candidatus Saccharibacteria bacterium | reverse complement strand
TTACGCCTTATCAACTAATTTACCAAGTGTTGCACTTGAGGGTAAAATGTAGGGTTCACACTTTGCTTATAGTTTATCATACAATTTGGAGAATGTCAAATCACTTGACAAGCGATATCGCTATATGATACAATATAAGCAAAATCAGATCCTAATCATTGCCCTGGACTCGCATGCCTCTGGCATGTTCCGCTCAACAGCGGGTGCAATAGGGAGGGGCATGTTCATAAACAAACAAAAAGCCCGGTCGAAATGACGGGCTTTTTGATTTGATATACGGCACACCTGATATGCCGAAAGGATAAGTTAATCATCTATCTTTATCAACATGACTATTTTGGACGATCGTCCATTATAGTAAATATGATGCTGGTGGAAAAATAGGAAACAAAATATCTTACTCATACCGCAAGGCTTCAATTGGGCTTTTTTTAGCCGCCTGGCGGGCCGGATAGAGACCGAAGACAAAGCCGACAGCGCTTGCCACAGAAAACGCAACAATAATAGCCAGCCAAGAAATTACAAGGGGCCAAGACGAGATTTGTTGCCCGATCACTAAACTGATTAAAAAAGAAACAGTTGTCCCAAAAATTATTCCAGCAATTCCTCCTAGACAAGTGATAACCAAACTCTCGATTAAAAATTGGTGAAGTATGTCCTTGTTGGTCGCGCCTAGAGATTTACGAAGCCCGATTTCGCGGGTTCTTTCGCTTACCGAGGCAAGCATGATATTCATAATACCTACTCCTCCGACTAATAAAGAAATAATCGCCAAAAATCCCAGCAATAGATTCAAGATTGTTCCAATTTGATTGATTGTGTCTAAAATCTCGGTCATGGTAAAAATTTCGAAATCGTCTTTGTCTGGATCGTTGATGTTATGATTTTTTCTCAGAAGAGCGCTGATTTCAGTTTTAGCACGGTTAATGTAGCTTTGATCTGAAACAACAACATGCATTTCAGTTAGATAGTCAATGCCAAGAAGTTTTTTCAAGGTAGTTTCAACCGGAATATAGACAAAATCATTTATATCAACGCCGCCAAAAGCAAGGCCACCTTGCGATCTAAAAACCCCGATGATTCTAAAATTTTGCCCCTTTATTTTAATATTTTTTCCGATCGGATCGGTATTTTTGAAAAGATCCTTGACCAAATCGTTCCCGAGGACCGCCACCTGCGACAAACTTTCGTTTTCCGAATCCATAAAAAACCTTCCCGCGTCTAATTTGCTCATTTTCATTACTTTTGGATAGTCCGGACTACAGCCATAGATCAAAACTTTTTTTTCGTTTCCTCCATAGCTGGTCCACTCTTGGCCAATTGCCTGTCCGTTAACTGCTTCAATATAAGGAAATCGTTGTTTGTCTTTTAGGTCTTTGGCGTCTTTTGTCTTCAGGGTCGTAATCTTAATCCCCTGCACCATTGAAGAAATGGATTGCGTTTGGCTTTTGCCTGGAATTTTAACGGTAATATCAAGGATATTCGGCCCGAATGCCTCCACTTCGTTTGTCACTAAATTTTTTAACCCTTGCCCCAACGAAAGAATAATTACTACCGCTGCCACGCCGATTACGATTCCCAAAACAGACAAGATACTGCGAAGCTTGTTCGCTTTCAGTGCTGTCACGGACTGTTTGATGGTGACGGAAAGGTTCATAAAATCGAGGTGGGGGAGCTTCATTTTCTTAACGCTTCCACAGGCTCCATTTTCGAGGCGCGGTTGGCAGGCCAAAGACCAAAAGCGAGGCCCACGCTAATTGCCATTAAAACCGCTACCGCGATCGCGGATGGCGTAACAATAAACTTCCAGTCATAGCCAAAATAGTCGACACCAATTGAAACCGCTAAAGAAATTGAGATTCCCGCGATGATACCGATTATTCCACCGATTAAAGTAATGGTCGCGCTTTCTATCAGAAACTGAATTAAAATATCTTTTCTTTTGGCGCCAACTGCCTTGCGCAAGCCTATTTCTTTAGTTCTTTCGGTAACCGTCACAAACATTATATTCATAATTCCAACCCCCCCCACAACAAGAGATATGCCGGCAACAGCCGCTAAAAACATTTTAAGCGCTTGGGTTATTGTCCCCAAGATATCCAGCGCCTGGGCGGTATTTCTGACGGTAAAGTCGTCTTTTTTCGGATCTTTTATGTGATGGCGAAAACGAAGTGTTTCTTTGAATTGAGTAACGACCGAGTCCATATTTTCACCGGCATCAACCTTGGCCCTGATAAAATTCAAATAATCAATTCCCAAAAGAATCTTCTGGGCAGTCTTGACGGGCACGAAAACCTGCTGGTCCTGATTTTGTAAAGCCGCACTTCCCCGTTCCTTCATTACGCCGACAACCAGAAAGGTAATCTGATTAATTTTTATTTTTTTGCCTAGGGGATCGTCATTACCGAAGAGATCTTCTTTAACTTTGCTTCCGAGAACTACCACTCGCGCTAAGCCATCAACCTCGTCCTCTTTTATAAACCGCCCTCGTTCAATTGAAGTATCTTCAACGTTCGGATAGTCAGCTCCGATGCCAGAATAGCTGAAGCTCTTAAATTGATTCAGATAGCGCATAGTTCCTTGCCCCGTAACATACGGCGAGATTGCAACAACATGCGGCAACTTTCCTAGCGCCAGCGCATCGTCGTATGTTAACGTGGTAATTTCAATACCAAACAAAGCGGCGGGCGGCTGACCCTCTTCAGATCCACCCGGGAGAACTCCTATCAAATTGCTTCCCAGCGCCTTGACTTGCGCTAATAGCAGGTCTTGGGCGCTTGCTCCTATGGCCATAATAGAAATAACCGATGCAACGCCAATTATAATTCCGAGCATGGTTAATAATGCCCTGGTTTTTTGGATTTTGATGTTAAAAAGAGTATATTTTAAAACATGAACAATGTGCATAATAAATGCATTGGTTATCTGGATTCCGCGCGTTGTTACTCCCTACTTGATGAGTCCGTTTTTTGCCACCCTGCGAGTCTTCACTTCTTCATTGGAAACAATTAACCCGTCTTTTAAAACTATAATTCGCCGAGCGCATTCGGCAACGTATTGTTCGTGGGTGACCATAATAATAGTGTGTTTTTTTTCATTGAGACCCTGCAGGATTTCCATAATTTGTTGGCCCGATTTGCTGTCTAGATTACCAGTGGGTTCGTCGGCTAATATGAGCCTAGGTTCATTGACGAGCGCGCGGGCAATGGCCGCTCTCTGTTGCTCGCCGCCGGAGAGCTGATTGGGCAGATGGTTGATTCTGTGTGATAAACCGACATCGTTTAATAGACTTAAGGCTTTCTCTTGGATGGTTTTTTTATCCTCCTTCGCCTCGCAAAGCGGGGCTTCGGAGGATTTCGCTCCGAAGAAGGAGGAGAAGATACCGCCGACTCCTGTTGGCGGAGCTTCATTAACCGCCGGCGCGTAAATAGTGGGAAGCAATACATTATTCAAAACTGAGGTGCGAGCCAAAAGATTATATGCCTGAAAAACAAAACCAATTTTTTGATTGCGGATTTCTGCCAGTTTTTTGTCATCAAACTGGCTGGTGTCTTCGCCCTCAAAAAAAAATCGGCCCGAACTCGGCCTATCTAAAAATCCGATGATGTGCATTAGAGTTGATTTGCCCGAACCCGAAGCGCCCATAATAGCCACGAAATCACCTTCGTTAATGCTAAAGGAAATTCCGTTTAGGGCAAGAGTTTCTGTTTCCTCTCCGGTATAAATTTTTTTAATTTGTTCAAGCCGTAGAAGCATATTATTTGCCGGACTTAGCTTCATTTTTCTACAACCACTTGTTCGCCCTCGAGCAACCCTCCGGTTATCTCAATTGTCGTTTTTTCTTCCAGACCGGTTTTAATAATTTTTTCCTTTATTTCATCATTATCCATTATTTGTACATATTTTTCACCATTTTTTTCTTTGACGACATAATACGGCAAATAGAGAGTGTTTTTTTCTTTTGCTGTCAGTATGTCTAAATTAGCTGTCATGCCAGATTTGATTCTTTCGTTTTCGTGAAAAGTAATTGTGATTTTATAATAAATCACGCCCGAGACTACTGTTTCGGCAGGGTCAATTTGAGCTATTGCGCCGATGAATTTTTCATTTGGACCTAGCGCGTCAAAAGTTATTTCTACTTCATCGCCGATTTTTATTTTAGCAATTTCTGTTTCGGAGACGTTGGCTTCAATTTGAAAATTACCGGAGTCTATCATCGAAATTATTGTTGCGTTTGCCTGCGCTGTTTCGCCCCTCTTCTTTTCAACAGCTTTAATGGTTCCGTCAATCGGTGCCCGCAAAATAGTTTTATCGTAGTTCGCTTCAGTTTGCATCAAGCTAGCCTGCGCCTGTTTGACAAGTGCTTCCTGCTGTTCGATTTGTTCGGGAGTGTACCCCGCTTTTTTAAGCGCTAAATTTGCTTCCGCGCTGGCTAGGATATTTTTAGCGGTCGTAATGCTGGCTTCGGCAGTTGCGATTGCGCTGTTGTTAGTTGTTTTTTGCACTGCGATTAATTGTTGTTTGGCGGCAATCGTTATAATCTCCGTGTTGATATTGCTTTTTTCGATGTTAAGATTGGTTAATTCGGTCGAGGTTAACGAGGTACTGACTGGCACTGTGTCCAGCGCAGTTTTTGTTTTCTTTAACGAATCAACCATATCGATTAACGCTTTGTCTGTGTTTTCAAAAGACGTGTTAGCTTGCGCTGTCGCGATTGAAGCCTTAGTTCCCCCATTTAGCGCGTTAATCGCGTCTTTCGTCGCCCGATCGTAGTTAGCGGCGCCCAGTAAGGACAAAACGGCATTTCCTTTGGCGCTTGCTAATTTGGTGCCATCTTGGTCATAGCCGAGAAAGCGAGTAAATTGGATGTCTGTTAGGACAAAAAGAGAGTTTATGGCAACGGTAACTGATTGTGCGGCAGTGGTGAGCGCGCCGTCGTAAGCTGAACGGATATCGGCTTCGGCTTTATCTTCAACATTTTTCAAATTTACTTGCGCGTCTACTAAAGACCGTTGAGCGTTGGTGACGCTGGCTTCTATTACCGCGATTTCCTCCGGCCTGGTGCCCTTTTTCATTTCTTCTAACTTAGCCTGCTGACTTTGCAGGGCTGCTTGGGCTTGGGTTAGTTGAGCCTTAATTTCGCTGTTGTCTAGTGTCGCGATAATCTGTGCAGTTTTAACTTTATCTCCCACCGCCACACTGATTTGAGAAATTTTCGCGCTGCGGTCAAAAGCTAATTCAATGCTTTCCGCCGGCTTAATCTGCCCGGTAACGCTGACCACCTGAACGACATCGCCTCTTTTTGTTTCAATCAAATCGTAGGCTACTTTTTTTTCACGGAAAAAAAGTAAATAACCGCCACCCAAAATAATGATTAAAATGACGACAAAAAGAACGATTTTAAGTGTGGTGCGCATATTATTAACTTAGATTATTTTTCAACTTTTTTTATGGCTTCGCGATAATGGCAAAAATCGCAATCTGGTCCGGCTTGGGGTAGTTTATCCGCCATCAAGCATTGGTGAATATCCAAAATTGCTTTTTCTACCCAATCATCATTGCCTTCGTGGGGAATAATTTTTATATCGAATTCCAGTTTGGCGTCAAAGGCTTCTTTGTCCGCGTTGCCATTGCAATAGACAAAATAACCGGTATTAGAAACCTTAAAATCATTGCGGCGAAACAGCCATTGATAAACTTCCATCTGTCTTTTATATCCAATTTGCCAGTCGGCATCCAGGCTTACCTCTCCGCTTTTGGCGGTTGATTTATAATCAACAATATGAAGTTCTTTTTGGGAATTTATCCAGACATCGTCAACACCGCCGGTTATAAACAAATTGGTTGGCATATGCAAAAAGGTGATTCCGCCGCGCAACGAGTCGCGCCACTCATTCATCTTCTCATGTTCAAAAGGAATCGCATCAACGCCATAATGCTTCATCAGCGGATGGGGATCGCCCTTGGCGCGATGAGTATCGAATTCCTTTTTAAGCAAGGTGTCGACAGCAGAGTTTAAGCTGAACGGGTAGCCGGGCGGCTGTCCGACGCCGAGTTTTCTGTCGAAATAAAAACAGCGCGGGCAATTCAAAAACAGGTCGATTTTGGAGCGGCTCAACCTGAAAGGAATTTTTGACTTCGGGTCGTAAAGATTGCTTTTGCGATGAGGATTATAGTATTGAGACAACGAATTTTAAATCACAAATCCCAAACCAGAATTCCGAACAAACCACCAAATCCAAATAATCAAATTAGATATTTAGTGTTGGTTATTGATTATTTTTTCGGCATTCGGGCTTGGTTATTGGTTATGGAGATGGTTTCAAAACTGTCATTCTGAGGGTGAAGCCAGAAGAATCTCTCAACTTGTTTGAGAAAAGGAGCTTAATTTCTTGCATTCGCAAGAGATTCTTCACTTCGTTCAGAATGACAAAATAGGGTTTTGTAACCATCTCATTATCTATAATCAATTAATCTTCAACAATTCTACCTCAAACATTAGTGTTGCTCCCGGGGTAATTAGTGCTCCCGCCCCCCTATCGCCGTATCCCAATTCCGCCGGTATTGTTAGTTTTCTTATTTCGCCAGCTTTCATCCCGACCATTCCCTGGTCCCAGCCCTTAATAACCTGCCCGGCGCCGAGAGTAAAAGTAAACGGCTCTCCCCTGTCTCGGCTGGAATCAAATTTTGTTCCATCTTTAAGAGTTCCGGCATAATGAACTTCCAGTTTGTCTCCCGCCTTCGCGCCTTCGCCGCTTCCTTCGCGAACGGTTGTTTCAAGACTTTTGGCTTCGGTAGCGGGGATATTTGTGGAAATGGTGTTATCTTCTTGCTGGTTAATTTCGCCCGCTGTCAGCGTTCGGTTGTCGTCCGGCTGGCTGCTTGTCGCCCGGCTTTCAGCCGGCTGATTGCTTGTTTGACTGTTCGGCTGATTATTTTCCGATCCCCGAAAATAATAAACCGCGGCAACCACAACGAGAATAATTATTATTAAAAAAATGGTTATTTGGATTTTGTTAGACATAGATATCAACTTCTTAGATTTAATTTTCTATCTTTGGTTATTCCAACACGCGTATTTTAACACGCGTAGTCCGATTAAAACAAGCGGCCGCAGAAATTAAAAAAGGCCCTCCTTAAGAAGGCCTCTTGAAAAAATTCTTACAAAGCGAGCGCGACCCCACTGGTGATTGCCATCTGCGGAGCATTCCGCAGGATATCGCCAAACGGTCCCAACGGATTCTGCTGCCGCTGAACTTTGCTAATATGCGGCGTACCCTTCCAGAGCGTATAAGCGACTTTATCTTTGCTGACGAAAATCCACGCCTCGAATTGCCAGCCGGTAATTAAATCTTCCTTGTTAAAGCCAAAGATTCTCGCAACGAGGTTACCCCGACCCCTACTTTGCATCATGTCGCCTTGAAATTTGAAACCCCGACAATTTTCAAAATCTTTAAGATAGGCCTGAATTGACATAGGAAGGTCTTCCAACCTTAATCCAGAATTGGTGCCCACGAATAAATTCCGAATGGTAAGTGGGTCAAGAACGGTGACGTTTGGCGACTGCGAATCAAATCCGATTTTTGCAAGATCGCTGATAGTCGTTTTCCCTGCCTTAATTTTGTTGAACGCGGTCTCCGCATCCTGATAGCTTAGCCAGGACGTCACCGCGTTCTGTTTTTCCGTGGGCATCATAGAACCCCCAAATGTAGCGCACCCGCCAACCAATACCAAAGAAAACAAAAAAGCCACTGCCATCATTCCACTCAATACTCGCATGGGATTCTCTCCTCCTGCTCTTTTTAATTTAACGTTAGCACAATTTATATTGTTAAAGAACGCGCTCCTCTCCCTCCTTTCGTCCGAAAGTAAAGCTCTACTGACAAAAAACTACTACATCTATTTTAGTTTTAAAATAAGTGTATAGTGCAATAAGAAGGTTGTCAAACTCATTATCCGCAGAACACTCAACCACTAATCGGATCGATGGGCATTTCACGCAAGTTTTGCATCTTGACGGCCATAATCATGTCTTTTATCGCCCGCGGATTAGGAAGCAGGTGAAAAAAAAATTTTTTTTCCTCCCCGGCTGTTTGAATTTCGATATCGCCAAATTTTAAAAACTCGGCCACCACCCCAAAAACACTTACTGTTATATCTTGAATACGGTTAAGCGCCATCTCGCTAACTGTATGCTTGAAAAATCCCAGCTGTTGATTTTCAATAATTCTCCGGTTCGTCACCACAACCGTGTTGAGCATATAAATCATGACATTGTAGAAAATGAGATGCCAAAGAATTAGCAAATATGTTGTTACAATGAACCAATAAAAAGGGGAAATGGTTTTGTACCACGAAAAAGAACTAATGATAACAGATAGTATGAAAGGCAAAAGTATTAGAATAACAATAATCGCAAACGGGAAATAAAAACTTATCCAGTGTTTTCTGGTTAGTAAAATAGTTGTTTCTTCAGGCAATTGTTTTTCGAAAGTGTGTTTGGAGGCGGTAAAAATATTGGGCATATTAATAAGAAAGTTCGGAAACAATGCTTGAAATTATTGATTTAAACTTCAAAGAAGCCACGACAAAAGATGTCGTCGCGACGATAAAAAGAATAAAAGAGCCCGCCAAAAAAACCAAAGCGATGATTTTGGGCCGGTTTCCGATGCCAAATCTGACCAAGTGATAAATGATGGCAAAAGTAAACCACAGATAGGCAACAACCGCAACGATAAGTATAATTATGACAAAAGGGGTTAGCATTTGATGTATCGTATTAGCATTTTTTAAGTATAGCAAATTTTATATCCACCCGCAAGCGAACCGCCATTCGTCCGGCCCCACGAAGCGCTGGGCTATGACACGCCCTTGGGAGTTCTATCAAAAGACCAATAAAGTGTTACCGCTGTACCCGTCTCGTACAAGGTATTGCATTCACCAAGATATCATGCTATAAAAGCAGAAGACTTTTCGAACATTGAAAATGAACCTCCACCCAGCTGAGCTGGACGGTTTTCGCGGCTAGAAAATGAACCTCCGCCGGCAGGAGCCGGCGGTTTCCTCGGCTTCGCCTTCGACGGTTCTTTCTATCCGCTTCATCTGCCGACAGAGTCGGCGGTTTTCGCGGCTAGAAAATAAAAAACTTATCTTCTAAGATTACGGAGGAAAATGATGCATGATGACAACAATCCAACCTTACTCTTGTTTGTCGATATTCCAAATGTAGGCGGCCGGGGCATTACAGACATCGAAAGAATAAATTGGTCGACCTTCAAACAAAAGCTGGCGCCGAGTTGCCCCACGCGACATTGCAGAGTGTACTGCACCCTGCCCAAACAATATTACTTCAAAGAGGCCTGGCCGATTTAC
Source organism: uncultured Candidatus Saccharibacteria bacterium (assembly GCA_964474765.1). Taxonomy (GTDB): domain Bacteria; phylum Patescibacteriota; class Minisyncoccia; order Portnoybacterales. The sequence continues at coordinate 22,071 of CAYYTW010000008.1, read as the reverse complement.
GCGAATCTGACAGTTAATGGCTTTACGGTTGTTTGTGATCGTGAGGGGTTCGGTAAAAGCAAAGACATTGATAATTTAATGATCACTGACCTTCTTGACGACACAATCGTGGGTTTCGATTCGGGCAAAAAAATGACTCTTATTATCGTTTCCGGCGACCGTGATTTTACAGCGCCGTTACGCGTGCTCAAAGCCAAAGCCGAAAGACATCAAATCCAGCTCAAGATAAAGGTTGTTAGCTGGAAAGAACAGCTATCCAAAGTTTTGAAAGAGATGGCCGACGAAATAGTATATTTAGATACGCTTCTAAAATTCATAGATCCAACGGGATACGAACTTTCTAAAAATAAAAAGAAAAACAAATAAATAAACTCAAAAAACCCCCGTGGCATTGCGGGGGTTTTAAAATTGCGCCCAAAATCCTCTTATTGCACATTTTCGCCGGTCGGTATGGCGTCGGCTTCGACGTTATTGACGATTACGACGGCGTTCCAGTTAAACTTGCGCTTTTCAAAAACAGACGCGCTGGAAATCCAATGTTTTTTGCCGCCCGACAGAAGATAAACCTTGGCGTCGCCGGCCAACTTAATCAGTTGGACGCCGGGATAATCAGTCAAAGTGGTCGTGCTGACGGTAGCAATGTCATTCCAGTCAAATCCGTAGGAATTAAAAACATCAGCGGAAAGAATGTGTCGCTTCATGCCGCCGACAACAAGATAAACATCCGCACTATCGCCCGCCTTAATGAGGTCAGCTGTGGAATATGATTCGAGCTCGTCCGCCGAAATCTTTTTGATATTTTGCCATTTATAGCCGTGGCGCCCGAAAGCTTCAGCTGAAGGGATATGCAACAATCTCCCATTCAAAATGATGTAAACCGCCGGGCTGGTGGTAGACATAATCAACGTTCTGTCCGATGCGGAGGTAAAATTGATAATTTTGATTTTGTCGGTGGCTGAAAATCCGGCGCCGCCAATGGTTCCGGTGAGTGTCAAATCATAGCTGCCGGTTGTGCTGCCAATCAAATTAATAAGGCCGGGACGGGAAAATTTTAAGGATAAATTAGAAACGGCCCTCTCTTTAACAAACTTACTCCAGATGTCGTCAAAAAGGTCAAATCCTTTAAATCTTGCTTCCGGTTTTAGGGAACCGTTCAGCCTGATGCTTGCATAATCGATATCGCTTACTTTGTAGCGAGTCGGGAAAAAAAGCTTTACCGTTACCCATTGCCCGTGGCTCTTGGGATTCAGCACCAGCGGCGCAACGACCATTTTAAAAGTCGAGCTGGGAACAGGCGTTGGGATAGGCGTTGCCGGCGAAAGCGTTGTTCCGCTGGCAATATTCGAAAGCAGCGATTCGTTGCCCAGCGCGTCTTTGGATTTAATAGCAAAATAATAGGTTGTAGACGAAGCCAAACCGCTGATAGTTATTGCTTCGGCAGTTCCGGGGGCATGCGGAGTCGGCTCATTAATCGCTTGGGTTGTCGAAGCCCAATTATCATTTGTTATCGTTGCCGTTGAATAACGGGCATCATAACTAGTGGTTGTTCCGGTGGACGGAACGTCGGCTATCGCCGTCCAGGTTAATGTAATCGAAGAGATAGTTGTTGTTGAAACCGCAAGAACGCTGATAGCGGCCGGTGGAGTCGTGTCTTCATTTTGGGCATATACCAAAAAACCGACAGCGCCAATAACTAAAACCGCTAAAAACGCAAAATATTTAAACTTACTCATACGATTTGTGTTTCCGCTGAAACCCGGACTAAATTTAGTTTTTAACCTTAACCCGAGCGGTCACCGGAAAAATTTAACTAAATTTTTTTCAAAACAATACGCTTAAACTTAAATTGTCGCGGGTCCCGCGTCGTTTATGCCCATTCCCGGAGGCGTGGTAGTCGAATTTGGTTGCGCCGGCGGTTGTTGAGTCGTCGGACACTTTTCGTTTTGCGCTTTCCGCAGACTGTCTATTTGTTGTTGCAACTGAACATTTTGTTGCCGCAGACCAGCTGCTTGTTTGTTAAGATCGTCGGCCTGCAGTATTAAATTTTGATTGGCAGTTCTCAAGGCGTCGATGTCGGAATTAAGCCGGCTGTTTTCGTCCCGAAGCGATGAAATAACTTGCTGCAAATCCTGGTTTTGTTTTTCCAGATTCACGCCTTCGCCGGCATATTGCCAATATAAAACGCTTAGCGCCGCAATTATTCCTAAGCAGACTACGAACGCGCTGATTACCGCAACTCTAATAGTATCCATGTTTTTTTCTTTGATTTTTGGAGAATGAGTCTCCCTGGGAAAACCATTCTCCCGGTATTAATTTAATACGACTTGGCCATTAATTTATTCTATCACAATTTTACACAATTACAATATTTTGCAATTTTGTCCCGTGGATAACCTCCGGCGCCATCAGACATCGAGGTCGAGAAATTCTTTCTTCATCCGCAATTAATCAGAAATCTGTTCTCCCACCCCAAAGCTCCCAAATTCAAAATCATTGACCGGAACCAAATCCCTGATGTTGTAGCCCTTGGCGGTGAAGATGGTCATGGTCGGGAATTTATGGAGGATGTTGCTGGCGTCACGCCAGTAGAGGTCGAATCCGTGTTTGTAGATCGGGGCGTAGGAAAAAGAATCCATAACAGATCGGCTGATGACCGAGATTTTGTTCCAGTTCAGCTTGTAATCATTGAAGATTTCGATCGAAGCCAGCTTGCGGCGGAAATTGTTCTCGAGGCGATAGACATCGGGGTTTTCGTTGGTCTTGATTAAGCTGGCGGCTTCAACGGCCTTCAGGGCATTGGCGGAAACGGTCTTGACGGTAGCCAAGCCGTAGCCGGATGAAGTGAAGACATCAATCGAGCGGACAGGAAGCTTTAAGCCATTCTGGATAACCCAGACATCGTTGGAGCCGATGGCTTTCATCAGGGTGTAGCCGGTTGTGTTGGTGGCTGAAGCCGGAGCCAGGGCGCCGGTCGTAACGGTCGGGGTGGTCGGCGTTGTCGGGATGGTTGGGGTCGTCGGTGTGCCGGAAGTGGTGAATGTCTTGTCAGTGTAGGAACCGATGTTGCCGGTGCTGTCTTTGGACTTAACCTGATAGTGATAGGTGGTGCCAATTGATAGGCCGGTCAGGGTCAGGGAGTGAGAAGTAGCGTAAGCAGTGGTTTTCTGTTCCGAACCGTAGGCGGTGGTTAAACCATAGACGATCCAGGAAAGCGATGCTTCGTTGGTTGTCCAAGCAATTGTCGCCGTCGTATCCCCCACCGAGGCCGTAATCGCGCTGACAGACGGAGCCGCGGTATCGCCGCTAGTGATTCCGCCTCCGCCACCGCCGCCAAGATAAGGAGCGGTTGTGGCATTGGCTTCGCTACTGTAAGCCGATTCACCATTGGCATTAACCGCTGTTGCTTTATAGTAGTAAGTCGTTGACCAAATAAGGCCGGTGTCCGAATAAGAGGCGCTTGATGCCGTGCCAATCAAGCTGAACGTGCCACCCGAGGTCGCGCTGCGATAAACTTTGTAAGAAGTAGCGGTGGAAACAGAATTCCAGGTTAAATTGATCTGACTGGATCCCGGAGCGCTGGCGGAAAGATTTTCCGGCGGGTCAGGCACTCCTTCGATAATCGGGCCATATGGAGTGAAGTGGCTGATTTGCGCGGTTAAAGTATTGTTGGTCGTATCAACGGTGGCCGCCACTGGCTCCCACTGGCCAGTAGTGGTGTCAAAATAGGCCAACTGGATATTGTTTTCATTGTAGCCAGGCGGCAAATCGCTTTCGTTATAGGTAAGCGTTAGGCTCGCGCTGGTGTTAAGACTAGTTATCGTGGTTATCGTTGAACCGCTGATACTGGTCGCCGTAATTTCTTGGACAGAATTTTTTAGGGGTGTGGCATTGGGAGTTGAAACAGCCATGTCGGCGGTTTTGACAGAAACAGAAACACTATCAGAGCCATCACCAAGAGCCTTAGCCGGGATATTAATAGTCATTCTGTCGCCATTGCTGACTTGGCCGCCGGTCGCGGGCGACAAACCGCTGACTTGCGGCGCGTTAGCCACGCATCCAGAAATCGCCGAAAGAGTGATATTCTTTCCGGAGTCGCCGGCGCTGGCAGACAAACCGGTGCTTCGATTATAGCAGGGCCCTTCGGCATAAATTGTCCAAACGCTGCTAGAATCAACATCCAAGCTGTAACGGCCAGAAGAGTCAGTTGGTGCCCCGGTCCAAGTATCGGCACTGGTTTTTTTGGCAGAAACCCAGGCATCGGCCAAGCCGGTTGAACCAACAAGGACTTGACCAGTGATAGTTGAACCAGCCGCGGTCAAAGCGAAATTGGTGGTCGTCGCGCCAGACAAAGTTTTACTAACATCTGTCCCGACATAACCTAATTTTTTAACCCCGATTTTGTAAGTGTAGGTATCCGGAGCTTTAATAGAATAAGCGCCGCTTGAATCCGTCAGAGTTGAGAAGAACCCGGGTCCGCCAACGCGGCTTACCCAGACATTAGCATCTTCAACCGCTGCCCCACTGCTGGTAACAGTTCCCGTTAAAGCAACCATTGTTCCTATCGCCGTAGCATTGCAATATACTGTTGTGTTGGCGCCGACAGCGACCGAGCTGCCGCCAGTGCAACTTATTTCACCGGTGATCGGCGACCCGACATGAACCTGATAAGTGCCTTGCGGCAATCGCAAGTCAGCGTATTTGTCGGTTGAAGAAGCAGTCCAAGTATCGGTCCCATTACCTTTATTGGTTGTGGCATCAAAGGCGCCGCCAAACAAAGGAGAAACATTTTGACCGCCGATAACAATAATTCTTAAGACTCCTCCGGCCGCCAATGTCCAGTTAAGAGTGGCGTTGCTTGATGACACATTGGCGGTTTGTTCTTGCAATCCGCCCGTTGCTTCCGACCAACCACCGACACTATATGTTCCGGCTGGGACATATAAGCGGTATGTTCCGTCAGAGCCGGTAACCGTTCCATTTCCGCCGGTTGTCCCGCTCACTCCCCGGGCGCCAATTTGCACGCCGGAAGCCGGACTTCCCCCTTGGGTTACGGTTCCAGAAATCAACTTATAACCGGAGGTATCAATGGTAAATGTCGTTGAGGCATAGCTGCCAGCCGAAACCACAATACCCGTTTTCGCGGTCAGTGGTCCCATGCTCGGAATAAATCCTTCAACCCGGTAAGTGCCCGGCGGGACATACAAAACCGCTTCGCCATTGGCATCGGTCATCCCTTGGCCAAAACCATTTGATGATTGGGCAAAAACCGGCGCATTTTTATATTTGGTACCAGACGAATCAATCACAAGCAAATTAATATAAGTAGAGGGCGCGGCAATATAAATTGTTTTGGGTGTGCTGCTGGCGGTAATTGCCACCGGATATTCCTCGGGCGCTCCAACCCCTGGTTTCATCACTTCAACCGTAAGACTGCCAACCGGAACCTTAAAGGCGTAAGGAGCCGTGCAGATTACTTGCTGGTTGGCCATAAATTCTCCGCCCCCGGTCATCCGGACTCCGACGCAAGTATTATCGGTAATTGTATCCCCGGTATCGCTTTTTTTCAGAGTTATTGTCAAATCATTATTTGCCCATCGATAAGCGAAACTGCCCAGAGAAGTGGTGGCGGTTGAGCTGGCGTAAATAGTCGGCATAACCGGCGGCCAGTATTTATTTCCGCCGCTGATTAAAACGCCGCCCTCAAAGGAAAGCGTCCACGATGAAGCGGTTTTAACTTTTAAATTAAAATAGCCGGTTCCAGAGCCGTTAAAACCTTCTGTGTTATAACTGGTGCTGGTGAAGATCGGCGAAAAAGCCATATATTGGCTGTTGTAAGCCATGATGCCGGCTCCGCTGGTGTCATTGGGGACGCCGCCGGTAATTGTTCCGATCCAGACCGCGTTCGGCCGACCAAAATTTAAATCGATGGATTTCGTGATGCCGCCGCTGACCGAAACATCAGTCATGCCCGGCTGGAGTTTGTCGTCAAAAAACGCAAAGCTGTTTCCGCCGGCCGGCATGATGCCGATTTTATAATTGCAATCCAAAAGATTGTTGAAAGTTGTTGAAGCATTGGCGTTGAGATAGCGAAATCCGACAAAAAATTGTTTATCCGGACAGCCAACGCCAACCATTACCGCCGTCAAATCGCCGCCTGATAATGGCACATAAACACTGCTGGCGTTTTCCTTATAAACAGAAACGGTTATATTGTTGGTTCCGCCAATGTGAACCGTATCAACCGGCGGAACAGTACCCGCGAAATTGTTGTCATCGCCGCCTCCAAACGGCGAACCATCTATCAATCCGTTGTTGGCATTGGTTGTATAGACGAAAAATGGCCGATAAACTCCCAGCGCCGGGTTAGTCAGGCCTGTTACCGCGACGGTAATAATGTCATCATGAACAGTGGCTCCTCCGCTAGTGGTCAAGATAACGCGGTTGCGACCTTCGGTTGTTTGCGTTGTCAGAGTGATAATGCGAATAGTGCCTGCGCCAGCGCCGTTGATATCGTCATCAGCGGTAGTCGTCGCCGCGCCGGTCAGGGTAAATTCCGAGGGAAAGTTTATCGCGACCTTGCCGCCGCTGGGAATACTGGTCGAGGCGGTAAAAGCAAAAGTATAAGTAACATTCGTGGCGGCGGCAACGTAACTGCTCGGGGTGATGCTTGAATTGAAATCAGAAACTATTATGCCGCCTCCCCGAATCAAACTCGCCGTCGTGGTGGCAGAAACGTCTTTGGTCACACTAAGAGCTCCAGCCGGATGTTGAGCATCGGCTGGCGTGCCAGTTTTAAAAGACCAACCCAAATTTTGCAGATTCGACAAATTACTTGAAGGATTATATATTTGATTGGCCGTAATACTGAAAGTCGTGCTCGCCGCTGTCGTGGTTGCCGCCGTGAATGCCAAAATACGCGTACCGCCATTATATTCCGTAGTAGTGGCAAGCGTTATGCTGCTGGTAGCGGTTACGGTCGGGTTTTGCAATTCAAAATAGGGCGCGTTGGTGGGGATTGGAAAAATGACTTGTATAACATCGCCGTCAGCCAACGCAACGTCATTGGTCATCGTAAATTTCCACTGCGCGTTGCTTTGCCCTATCAGATCATCAGTTGAGGAGGCGTTCGGCTGTACATGGGGATCACGGAGGATGCCCGCCCGAACAGATTGTCCGCAAATTAAAAATCCAAAGAAAGAAATTATAAATATTGAAAGAAAAAATACCGAACGATTTCTAACGGGGTTTAACAAATTAACTTTTCTCATTGATTTGTTTGCGCCGGTTTTGTTCCGCCGCGGTTTTCTCTAATTAAAAGAAACCGAGCCGGAATCAACGCGGCAAAATTAAGTTTAAAAAAAATTATGAAAAAACACTTTTTCATTTCTTCTTTCTATTTCTATTATACCCCCCCCCGCAAGATTTGTCCTGTGGATAACTTTTTCTGAACCTTAAATAAGCTGGGCGAAGCAGAAATCATCCTCCGGCCTAACCCAACCCACCCTCCAAGCCGTCGGATAATTTCCGCTTCGCCGATAGGTTTTACCACCCCACCCTTCTCTCCAATTTACGATTCAGCGCCAAGAGCCAGGAGCGCAAATGTTTAAATAAAGGATCATCGGGTTTCGCCTTGCCGCGGGTAATATGTAACAGTCCGACGACAGCCGCGGTTTCTACGCGAACCGCCGCGTCCTGAAAGGCTTCGTTGTGAAGGTCGCCGAGCGTGCTCCTTAGCAATATCCGGCGGATCGCGCCTTGTTCTTTTTTGTATTCATCCCAGCGAAGACAAATAAGTCTTTTCCAAATCGCGGTAAATTTATCTCCAACGCCGATCTCTTTCAGCCAATTGGCAAAAAAATCTGGTATGCCCCCTTTGACTTCCTGCCAAAATTTTTTTCTTTCGGGATTGATATCCGGAAGAAAATCATTAATCATCATCAGCAATAAAACTAAGCCTGTCACGACCAGCTCGTTGAAAATTCTATCCTGCTCAATTTGTTTTCGTTTTTCAAAATGAGTCATCCGGCGAAAATGCTCGTCGGAAAAAACGCTGAAAGCCGAACTGCTGACCACGCGTACCAAAAATTCCCCCTCGTGCTGGGGATCGATGTGTTTAGAAAAAAGTTTGCGGAAGAAAAAATTCACCCCATTAGAAGTCTGTCTTTATGCAACCTTTGGCACTATTTCAGACATCTTCATTATTTAGAATCACCCCGATTTTGTCAGTGCGGAAAAATTTTATCGAAATTTTTCCGCCAAGGACTTCTAACGGGGTTCACAATAATCAAACTATAACAAAAAAAACTCCTTGAGACAAAGTTCAAGGAGTGCCCTTAAAATTTTTATCGCGCGTTTTATCCTCCTGTAGCTTTAGCGAAGGAGGAAAAGATACCCCGCAGTATTGTGGAGGAGCTTCATATATCCAATAAATTATAAGTCCGATTAGAACCCAGACGCCTAATCGAATCCATGTTGCGCCTGGCAAAGCAATCATCTGAACCAGAGAAATCAGAGCGCCGGCTATCGGGATAAAAGGAACCAAAGGGGTTTTGAACGGTCGGGATAAATCTGGCCGCGTATGCCGCAAAACAACGATTCCGACACAGACAATCATAAACGCCATCAGCGTTCCGATAGACACCAACTCTCCCAGAATTTCAAGCGGACACAGTCCGGCCACAAGCGCGGCGATAAAACCGTTGGCCAAAGTCGCGATATGAGGCGTTTTGAATTTTGGATGCACGGCCGCAAGTTTCTCCGGCAGCAAACCATCGCTTGCCATTTTATACAGGATTCTTGGCTGACCCAAAAGCAAAACCAATATCCCAGAACTTAATCCGGCAATGATGCCAATTTTAATAAATGGCTTTATCCAATAAAATGAGGAGCCGGCTGCGTCAATTGCAACAGCAACGGGATTACCGACGTTCAAAGCCGTATAACTGACAATTCCGGTCATAACACAAACCGTTAGAATATAAAGCGCTGTTGCGATTGCCAGCGAACCCATAATTCCGATAGCCATGTTTTTCTGCGGGTTACGGACTTCCTGCGAAGCCGAGGAAACCACATCAAATCCGATATAACAGAGAAATATCATGCCGGCTCCCCTTAACACGCCGCTCCAGCCAAAATGGCCGAACTCGCCGGTATTAGGCGGGATAAACGGATGCCAATTTTGAGGATTAATATACATCATCCCCACGCCAACGAACAGGAGTATCACCGCGATTTTGATCATCACAATTATAAAGTTGAATTTCGCGGACTCCCTTATTCCGATAACCAATAAACCAGAAAATAACAAAATTATCAGCATTGCCGGTAAATTTATTAGATTTCCGGTAATTCTCAACTCGTTCCCGACATACACCAGTGGCACTTGAGATAAATAAGCGGGCAGCGTTAATCCGATGTCACCAAGAAACCCGGACAGATATTCCGACCAGCCCGACGCGACGAAAGCGACCCCAAACAAATATTCAAGAACCAGATTCCAGCCGATTATCCAGCCGACAAACTTTCCCATGGAAAATCGCGCGTAAGTATAGGCGCTGCCGGCTACTGGCATCATCGAGGCGAATTCCGCGTAGCAAAGCCCGGTAAAAGCGCAGGCAACGCCGGAAATAAGAAAAGATAAAATCAATGCAGGCCCGGCGCATTTAGCCGCCGCTTGTCCGGTAATGACGAATATCCCCGCTCCTACAATCACGCCGACCCCGAGCATTATCAAATGAGCGGGGCCCAACACGCGTTTAAATTCGCCGCCGGATGAATTTGCGTTGGCGTCATTTTTTTCCGAATCCAATGTTGGCCTCACCCCCCAGATTGAACCCCTGAATTGAAAACTCGTGGAGTATCAACGATTCGTTGCGCGATGGTGTTTAATATTATTTCCAAATCTTTCTCGTCTTTGATCCTGGCGATGCTTATGAATTTTTGAATGAGCGCATCATCAGGATCGTCGTGCGTATGATCATAGCGCTCTATTTTAAGTTCGGAGAAATCAATGCTGTCCACACTTTTTCCGAGATTCCCTTTCCCTTTAAGGTAGTCTAAAAAATCGAGTAGGTGCGGGGGGCTTGCGGTACCTCCGCGAAAACAGAACATTTCGTTCAGGGTTATCAAAAAACGCGTGTCCGGCTCAACGGGATGTTTCACGCAGATCTCTATCCAGTCTTCGTCTTCCCGCCAAACCTTGACAAACTTTATGCCCGATTCCCCATGACAGATACTAACATCTTCAAGATAATCCGTAATCCGTGCCGCCATTGCGATAATCGCATTGGCCGCCGATTTTAAATCAGCGCTTAACGAACAGATGTTCTCCTCATAGATTTTTTTGGCTTCGTTAAATTTAACGCGCAGCGATTCCGCGTCCCAAAAATATTCGATTAACTTTTGGCGGCGATGGAAAAACGGCTGGCGGCTGAATCTTTCGAAAAGATCGGTCGCCTCATCTATAAGCCGCAAGGATTCGCAGAAATTAAGGCGGGTTTTGTCTTTGTGCGTCCAAGTTATAATTGAACGACAAATTTCAAAAACCCTTTTTTCTTCAATACACAAATCGTTCCATGGCACATTTTCTATTTTTATCATTTGTCTTTCTCCAAAGCCCTTCAAAGCAATTATATTTTCAAGGAGCCAAGTTGTTTGTATTAAATAAAAAATACCCCGTTTTGTCAACACCCACTGTTGACTTCTGTGTTGTTTTGGTGTATAATAACGGCATAATTTAGGTAGTACCTAAACAAAAGAATAGATACGAAAAGGAGGCGGCCATGTGCCAAGCGAGCAAAACGGGTTTTTTGTACGAGTTGGCCAACCATCTGCTTAGGCATGCGCCCGGCAGGGTTGGCGAATTATTTCCTCTCTCTTCCGACGGCGCGGTTTATGCGCCGCATCGATTGGAAAACGTAGACATTCGCCAAGTCGAGCTCGCTTTGCGAGCTACGATCTCGGCAATCAGTCTGCGTTACAAACTGACCGACCAGCTCTACGAAGAGCTGGATACTATGTTCGATGACGGACAGGCATCGCCGAAAAGCGTAGCCGAGTTGCTTGTTGACCTCACGAAAGAGGTCGTCTGCGACGAGGGTCTATCCGCCAGCTTGGAAGCGATAGATCTACGCAAAGGTTCTCACTTTATGATGTTGCAGGCCGTCGTCGTGCTTTTCCGCACCTGCTTAGCCGACAACCCCCGGGCCAATTACGACTTTCTCGGAAGCGTGTTCTACGCTCTCGACAAGGAGGTCGAGGAAGCCGTGACTGCCGCGGTCAATGAAGCAGTTGAAGACGGCTTGGACCGGATCAAGGCCGCAATCGGCGAAACGGAATTCAAAAAGATCGTCGAGGAAGAAACCAAGTCGGCCCTATCCAGGTTTCCCCGCATCGGCCGGATCATTTTCTTCAACGCGGTCGGTCGGGCAATTGAGGCAGCCGTCAGGCGGGCCGACGAGCTCGCGCTTGCAAAAATTCCGCCGCTGCCACCGGTGCAGCATTAACCAGTCAAACCAAGGGGCGTCTCCAAAAACGCCCCTTAACCCTAAAAGGACAAGGAAATGGCTGTTATAACTTTAGACAACGATTGCCGCGAATTGCTCCTGCGCAAGAAAGCGCAAAAGCGTCGGGCTGGCACCAATGCTTTTTATCGGATGGTCAACGCCATCCGCGAAGAATTGCTATCGCAGGACCAGGCGGACGACCTTGGCGATTTCATAACGGCACGCCTGGGAAATTTCAGTGAGCCCTCTGAAGAAGACAGCAAATTTCGCGGGGTCTTGACTCGCCAACCAGCGCATCGTTGCCACGGTAACGGCGGTTGCGATCACCACGCGGCAAACCCCTTTGCTATAGTCAATCGCGTCGTGGACCAACAGATAGGACACGACTGCGAAAATTGCGGCTCCGGAGAAAAAATCTCCGAGGAAATCAAAGAAGCCAATCTGGCAATTGGCGAATTCAAAATCGCGGCCAAAAAAAGTTTGATAACCCCCGATCAATTCTTCGAGGTTTTACAGTGGCTACGGGCCTGCTACGACTATAAACCCACTATAAGGAGGGGCGCAATGACTGAAGGCGGGGCGACCGTGCACAACTTGGATAAGTATCGCAAAACCCACCCGAGGTCCCAAAAAGATAAGAGGCCCAGAATGTTTGGCCCCGACTCACCTATCTTCCTACGGCTTATGGCCGCGATTCAAAGCGGGAGCTTCCTTGACCAACAGGCCAAAGAATTGGCCGAAAGGCTGTCAGAAAAATGGGGCGTGAGATTCCTCGGCCTGCCGGCGGATAAACTGGTGTTGATGCGAGACCACGCCGCCAAACGCCGGCTCAAGAAAATCGAACCCGGCGAAGTGGCAATCCTCATCGCACTGGCCAAACATAGCCTGGACTACAAAGATGCCCAGGTAACCATCGAATGGCTCTACGCGCTCTATGAAATATGATGGGACGCCAAACGCCACTAAATCCGCTATCAAGAAGACTAACTAGCAAAGGTGAGATCGCCGGCGGCATTTTCCTCTTGCCACGAGAAGGTATTCACCACAATTAAGTTATGGCGAAAACGCCGAGGGCGCCCCGACAACGGGCGCTCTCTTTTTATTCTTCCACGTTTATATATAACATGAACAGAATCAAGCTCGCCAAATCCATTACAGCGTTAAATTTGCTATTCTGTACGATCGTATATGATAGCGAATTGTTACTCGCTCACTATTGAGGAAATCGTGCCTTTCTTTTTGACGGAAAAAATATGCACGTAGGGAAAAATTTCGTATTTTTTTAAATCTTTAATAAATTCTTTAGGCAAACCGGTCTCTCCCCACCAGACACTTTTTTGCAAAGCTTTAAAACTGAACTCTGCCAGTTGAAATCTTAGCCAATCCCTTTTCGCCCTTTTTTCTTCAGGAACATCAAATACAACTAATACAATTTCCGCTTCGGGAAGATTCTCCGTTGAGTATCGTTTATATCTCGATGGCCTTTCAATTTTAGATTGTAGGTATTTTTCTCCCTCTTTCGTAATAACTATTCTATCTCCCTGGTTTTTTGTTATCAAATTTTCTTTTTTTAATTTTGACAGCAGCGACCAAAAAGCAACTTCTGATTTTAGGTCTATGTTTATATGCCGATATTTACGGTTTCTCAAAACTCTTTGCGCGCTTTGGGGCGACAGAGTCATTGCCTCGGCAATGTCAACCATCTCTAACGTCAATCCCAGTAAACCTTCGGCCGTCGCTTCACCAACGGACAACAATTTATCCAGAATCTTTTCCCGATTAAAAAACTTTTTCCTTCTTTCTCTTTTTTTACCCGTATTCATATTTGCTATAATATACGATCGTATAGGATAGTCAAGTAGAAGTCTATTCCAATACAAAATGATACTGAAATGACCACCGCATTCTAACGCAAAATGATACCGAAACTGGTATCATTAGCCCTGGAGTCAGGCAAGAGATTGAACTGGTCTAAAGTTTTTTGGTTTGTCCTTCCCGCCCGCTTCGTCAAAGCTCCAGCGAGACGAGCCTATGCGGGAATCCAGACTGATTTAAGGCAAGACGGCGTTTCTGGATTCCGGCTCCCTCCGTCGCCAAGGCTTTGGCGGGCAGGCAAGGCCGGAATGACGACATTGCCTTCGCTGAATTAAAAAAAGAGCGATCGGCATCGATTATTCAAATCGCTCCCATAATCTTATCAGGACTTACGCGTTTGCTGTCATTCTGAGCCGCAGGCGAAGAATCTTTTGCGAAAAAAGTCCTATTCTGCGCCTGAGATTCTTCGGGTTTCGCCCTCAGAATGACAATCTCGGGGCAAACGCGTAAGTCCTGCTTATATTATTTCGTTGTCATTCTTGGATTGGAAAATACTGCTCCGCCCCGCAGTCCGGCGGGGCGGCTTCTTTTCTTTCGGTACGGAACAAAACATGCTTGCGAAGAAAGAACCGCAAAGAATTGTTTTAGAAATACAAATCTCGTTCGCCTTGATGAATTTTTTCAAGCCGACGCAGGGTTTTTTGTTTGATTTGCGTATCTGGAATTTTTTTGAGATATTGATTGATAATTTGTTTTCCAGCTTTCTTGACTGCCTTCGACGCGTAGTCTTCCAAATATTCTTTAAAAGTTAAAATTCCGTTCGGACGGCAGAAGTTTTGGATGTCGCCGGGTTTGGCAAAATTCATAAAATCATGACCGGTTCGACCCAAGCGGTAGCAAGCCGTGCAAAAGCTCGGTAAAAGCCCTTGTTTTAAAATGCTTTTGATAACTTGGTCAATCGGCCGATGGTCGGCCACGGAAAACTGACAAAGTTTTCCTTTGCGGCCGTAACCACCAGGAGAAGTTCGGGAAGCGGCTGATGTTTGCGAAATTCCTATTTCAAAGGCTTTGGCACGAATCTCCGGTCCCTCACGGGTAGAAATGATCATGCCAGTATAAGGCACGGCCATCCGCAAGATAGCGATAATTTTTATCAGTTCGTTTTCGGAAACCGGATAAGGCGCGCTTTGCCAGTTAACGCCTTCCGCCGGTTTCCAACGAGGAACAGAAAGTGTATGCGGCCCGACGCCAAATTTTTTTTCCAAATATTGAGCATGAGAAACAATGGCCAAGACTTCGAACCTCCAATCATATAAACCGAAGAGAACGCCTAGTCCAACATCATCAATGTCAGCCTCGAATGCGCGGTCATGCGCGAATAATTGCCGCTCATAATCAGCTTTTGGGCCGTGGTGTAATTTTTCATAAGTTGGACGGTGATAGGTTTCTTGAAAAAGTTGATAAGTGCCAATGCCGGCCTCTTTAAGTTTTTTATAATTTTCCACGCTGGTTGCGGCGATATTAACATTAACTCGCCTGATTTCGCCCCTGCCGTATTTGGTGTTATAAATTGTTTTAATAACGTCCGTCACGTAATCAATCGGATTTTCTGTCGGGTGTTCGCCGAATTCGAGAAGAAGTCGCTTGTGCCCCATGTTTTCGAGGATCTTAACTTGTTCTTCTACTTCTTTCAGCGCTAATTTTTTGCGTGGCGCCGGATTGCGCCGATGAAACCCGCAATAGTCGCAGTCGTTAACACAAAAATTAGAAACATAAAGCGGAGCAAAAAAAACCAGCCGTTCTCCATAAATATCCTCTTTGATCTTTCGAGCCGTTTCGAACATTTTTTCGACGAGTTTGAGATTGTCGCAATTCGTTAAATATCCTATTTCCTCCAATCTTAACCCCTGTTTTTTTGACGCCTTATCCAAAATCGTCCCAACCTCTTTGGGGTTGGGATTTTTAGTTTTTTCCAAAACCCCAAATATCTTTTGTTCGTTTAAAATATCCTCGATTTTTCGCATAATTTTTTAAAACAAATCTAATCTATTTGCTAGATAGGCTTTGTTGTATGCGCTCCTCCAACATTTTATAGCTCTCTTCGTATTTAAATAATCCGTATTTTTCCCACATTTCTTCTTTTTTGAAAAATTTGTCAGGGTAGATTTGGTAAAGCGGACGATATTTAGCCGGTGTCAAGTTAAACATCAACGAATTGGCGCCGGAGGCGAGGGCTTGTTTCCGGCCGTTCTCGCCGGCCAAAGTTTCGAAAGCGGTTGTGACCGGAATTCTCGCCTCGGGCATCAAGAGTCTTAGAATCGCAATCATTTTTAAGTTCATTTCTGGATCGCCGTGCGGCTTTTTAGTAAACTGGGTGTTATCACACGGCACAAAAGGTCCCATCGAAACCATGTGCGTCCAGTTTTGAGTGATGATAATATCGTCAGCTAAGTCTTCTATTGTCTGACCGGGCAAGCCAATTAGCGAACCCGTAGCCACAAAATAACCTAGTCCTTTCATAAACTTCAGATGTTTGAAACGGTTATTCAGATTCTTTCCTCGAGGGTGGAGTTTTTTGAATAACTCGGGATTTGAAGTTTCAAAGCGAAACAACACACCCGAAGCGCCGGCATCCTTAATTTTTTTATAGGCTGCGTAACTTCTCTCTCCGATGCTGACAAAAATAAAAACACGGCACGCGGCCTTTATCTTTTTAATAATCTCCACCAGCATATTATCCGTATAAAAATAATCCTCGCCTGATTGCAAAACCAAAAGCTTGTATCCCCTTTCTTTGACCGCTTTTTCAGCCGTCTTGACAATTTCGTCTACGCTCATCCGATAGCGCGGCAATAACTCGTTTTCTTTTCTTAGGCCGCAATACACGCAATCGTTTTTGCAAAAATTGGAAAATTCAATAATTCCGTGGATGCAGATAAAATCTTTAATGTGTTCTTGGCGGACAATGTTTGCTTCTGAAAGAAGCGCCTTTTTTTCTGACCCGCTTGTTTTAAGCAGGTAGATTATTTCTTTTTTGCTTAATTTCCTCGTCTTGGAGGACTGGATAATTTTTTTAAATTTGCTGTCTAATTTTGCGATATCAATTTTTTTAGTTGGTTTCAATAATTCAATGATTTCCCTGGCGTCGTTCGGCGATATTCTTTTCAGAATCAAATCATTAATACACAAAACCCAATCATCTTTTTTGACCCCGACAAGGCTTGTGGCATTTTCGACCCGTGGTGAGCCGGGCCGAACCAACTTGACAATATTCTTATTTACTGATATAATCTGTTTAGGAATTGTGAGACACATGTATACAAACTAATTTATGGAAGGGGCGATGGATAAGCTTTTGGGACTATCTGAATAGCTACAGATGTGCGCCATATCATTATCATTACACTTTAAAAGGATCTCGGTTGCGCCAGCAGGAAGTTGGGAAAACCTTCCCAACAAAACACATAGAATTCGAGACTATCCGCATTCCACGAACACGATAAAATACGAAGCATATAGCCGCGGGCGGCAACGCCCGCCTTTTTTATTTTCTCCTTTCTGTCATTCCGACCGAGTCCGCCAATAGGCGGACGAGTGGAGGAATCTGCTGACTATATCGCATCACTTAAATCAATCCACAGCGGATTAACTTTTTCGATAAGATTAATTTTTTTCTCCCTTCGCCATTTTTTTAATTGTTTTTCCCTTGCGATAGCACCATAAACATCATTGGTTTGTTCATAATAGACCAACTGATCAATTTTATATTTTTTTGTAAATCCTTCCACTAATTTATTTTGGTGCTCCCAGACTCTTTTTCTTAGATTGCTAGTCACTCCAATATATAATGTCTTTGAGTGGTTAGTTATTATATAGACATAGTACTGTTTCATGTGTTTGTCATATAGATCCCTCGACTACCCCCTCGACAAGCTCGGGGTCGCTCGGGATGACAACGAAGAAAGAGCTGTGCGGAATGGCAAAAAGAAATCAAATCGCTCCCGGAATATTTTTGATATCGGCATATCTGAATACCGGACCGTCTTTGCAGGTATAGAAAGAACCGATGGCGCAATGCTGGCAAACGCCGATTCCACAATGCATCCGGCGCTCCAGCGACATATAGATATCGCCCTCGGAAATGGTTCGACTTGGCTCACCACTATCGTTCTTTTCCTGCAATTTCTGCAAAACGAATTTATACATAATTGGCGGGCCGCAAAGAAAAGCCGCGGCGTTTTCAACTATTGGATGCTTGTCAAAAAGCGCGGTAACAACCCCCACGCACTCATTCCATCCCAGACACGCCCTATCAATCGTCAGTTGCAAATCTATCCCCTCTTTTTTCCACTGGTCGAAATTTTCTTTAAACAGGAAATCATCGGACGTTCTGGCTCCATAAAAAATCTGGATTTTCGTTCCGGACGACAGATATTTTTCCTTATTTAAAAGCAACGTCCGTAACGGCACCAAACCCATACCGCCCACAACAATTAAAATATTCTTCTTTTTGTCATTCTGAGGCAAGGCCGAAGAATCTCCATCGCAGCGCCTATTAGATCCTTCACGGAGTTTACCCCGAGTTTCATCGAAGGGTTCAGGATGACAATTTTGAAAATTATTTAGCGGCCAGCCATGACCATATGGCCCCCGGACCCCAACGCTTCCGCCAACCCTCATCGAATGCAGCTTGCCGGTTAATTTTCCCACCTTTCGCACACATAGCTCAAGTATTTTTTTATTATCAGCCTGTCCGCCCAGCTTAGCTGGGCTAGCTGGCCCGCATGGCGCGAAAGCCGCCTCGCCGAATCCCGGAATAGACAGAAAAATAATTTGGCCGGGTTGATATTCAAAATCTTCTTCCAACCCCAACCAGAAACGCTTCATGACAGGCGATTCGTTTTTGATATCCGTTATTTCGGCAATGATTGTTTGGTAAGGATTCAACCTAAATTCGAAATTCGAATATCGAAACTCGAAACCCTCTTGCGCTAAAGCTTCAGAGGACAAGCAATATCAATGAATTGAAATTTGCCTGTCCACCGAAGCTCGTCAGAGCGAAGGTGGATTTCGGATTTCGGATTTCGGGCTTCGGATTTTTAAATTTACGATTTTTCTATATCCTGCAAGGTTTGTTTAATATCAATTTCGACCGGACAAACTTGATAACATCGGTGGCAACCGACGCAACCGGTTATCGAATATTCGTCGGGAATCCGTGCAAATTTATGGTAATACCAAAAATGAATCCGCTCGGCGGTATTTTTTAAAAATTGGTAGCCACCACTGATTTCCGAAAATTCCTGATAAAAACAGGTGTCCCAACAGCGCTGACGTTGGCCACGGCCGACTTCAAGCGAAGGAGTGTCATCCATTCTAAAACAAAAACAAGTTGGGCAGACAATTGTACATTTTCCGCACTCAATACAGCGCTTACCCAACTCCTCCCAAATCTTCGGATTATGATGATTTTTAAGCTTATCGCGAAAAATATTCATTTTTGATCCGAGACGGTCTTCGTTAAGCGAACCGAGGCATTCAATGCGCTGATAATCCTTGTAGCCAGTTTTTTGCAACAATTTTTCTCCTCGTTCTGAACCGGCGAAAATCATCAAACTATCCTTTTTGCCATTCCCGCCCCGTATGCCGCTACGGGATAAACTCCAACGGGAATCTAGATTTTTAGACCATGAAACAAGTTCAAGATAACGATCGCGGCCAAATTCCAAAAAAACATCAAAAGAAAAACGATTAAGATTCTCTCGGTTATATTCAACATGCGCCAGATTATTTTCCGGACCGGGAAGAAAATTGTGAGCGATAATTAAAAGATTATTGCGACGGCTTTGATAATAAGGGTCTATAAAAAAAACCCGGTCATAAAGGAGAACGTATTTAAGATCAAGAAGATTAAGGCCAAAAAGAACAACCTCTTTCTTATTGTTTTCGCTGCCAGCGGGACGCGTCCCGGAAGTTAATTTCTTATTATCATAATCAAACAAAACCTCGCATTCCGGCACAAAAAACCGCTTCCAAGAATAAAAAGATAGCCTGCTGTCCAGGATTGCTTTTTTAGAATCCACCAGCTCGCCAATAACTACTTGACCGTTTTCTTCCTGGGTGGCGTAGGTTTGATAATTTTTGGCTAGATAAGAAACGAGTTTAGAAAGCTGTCTTGAATTTATCACGGAAACTGTCACAAAACCGACCAGCCGCAATTAAAAACATGGTTCGGCGGCTGCCAGCAAAATAATTATTACTTATCCTCATTCGCTGAATACCATCGCCTCTTGACGAGAAAGAAACAGCATTTTCTTCATAATTCGGGGAATTAATAACGAGTAAAGCGGGTGTCATATTCAGCTTCTGAGGATTTAGCTCTGAAAAAGGAGGAAAAACTTTCGGCCTCGAGCTCAAGCCGAAAGGACACCCCGCAGCATTGCGGGAAGCTTCATTTGGCCAGCGCTTCATCAATTGCTTTCTGGAAATCTTCGTAGGGCAAATCACCGACAATTTTTTTGTCATTGATAAAAAAAGTGGGGGTCCCCTCGACATTAGCATCTTGAGCTTCTTTATACCAGTTTTCGGCAACCGATTTATATTTTTCTGAATCAAAACACTTGTTAAATTCCTCTGCGTCAGCCCCGATTTTACTCGCAATAATCTTTAGATCATCAGGTGACCCGATTTGCGTGTTATAAGCTTCATGATTGTATTCCCAAAATTTGTTTTGTTCCCACGCACAGGCAAGCGCCATACCAATCTCGAGTGGCGGAAAGGGTCGATAAATGAATTTTACTTTGCCGGTTTTTATATAATTTTCTTCGACTTTCGGAAAAGTATTTTGATAAAATGTCACGCAATGTCCGCAAAGATAACTGGCATATTCAATTATTGTTACCGGCGCTTTTTTATCTCCCAAGACAACCTCTTTAAAAGATTTGGCCGATTTCGCGTCGATTGAACTATCGCTTTTCGCAGTCGGAAGAACTTGGGCCCCCTGCTTTGAATTTTGCTCTATGCCCGTATAATAAAACGCGCCGTAGATTATCAATATAGCTCCGCACAAGGCGGCCAATATGTAGATTGAGTTTTTTGTTGAGTTAGTTGATTCCATGTTTAAAATTGCTGACCGACTACGGCCCACCGTCTACGGCAGAGAAATGATAGGAATTCTATGCCGAAAAAGAATTTCCATCATTTTTACCTTAGATTATCTGCGGTAGTCGGTAGTCGGTAAGCAGTAGTCAGCTAAAATTCACCTTTGGCGCTTCTCGTTCTGCTGATTCTTCTATTTCGAAAAACTCTGCTTTTTGAAAGCCGAACGGAGTCACCATCAGATTGATTGGAAATACTTCCTGTTTAGTGTTGAAGGCCATAACATTTGCATTATAAAATCTCCACGAGGCCTGGATTTTGTTTTCGGTGTCAGATAATTCTTCCTGTAGCTTAAGAAAATTTTCTGAAGCGCGCAATTGTGGATAATTTTCCGAAACAGCAAAAAGAGTTTTCAAAGCGTCGGCCAACTGATTTTCCGTCTCCGCTTTTTGCGCGACGCCGTTGGCGCTGATCGCTTTTGCCCGCGCCTCGGTTACTTTTTCGAAAACTTCTTTTTCGTGCGCGGCGTAGCCCTTCACCGTTTCTATTAGGTTGGGAATCAAATCGTATCTTCTCTTCAACTGCACATCGATATCGGACCATGCTTCTTTGACGCGGTTGCGAAAGATGACCAAGCGGTTAAAAACATAGATTATATAAACAACCATGATGGCGATAACGCCGATAATGACAAGAAAAACGGTAAGCATAGAGTGTTAAATTCCAAGCTCCAATTCCTAATTTCGAAACCAGCCTTTCGCTCTGACGAGCTTCGGCGGGCAAGCAAATTCAAATTAATTGGGTATTACTTGCCCCCTGAAGCTTTGGCGTAAGAGGGTTCGATATTCTGGTTTGGCTGCTGGTAATTAATTGCTAACGTATATATTGTACCCCAAAATTTTAAAAAAGTCATCAATTTAGAAATTTTGACTTTTGTATTTTGAATTTTTCACCCTTCGGGCGACCACTCGTAGGGTGGAAATTTCTTAGGTGTGTTTATCGGCCACGGTTGAAGCGCCGTAAGAATACGGCTTGGTTTTGGCGTTAAATCCCGAGCCCTGGATCATACCGACTATTTCCTTGATCATTTCTCTGGTTGGTCCGTTTTCTCCGATATCAATATGGATTTCCAATTCATACTCTGGCGATTTTAGGCCGGGGTTTCCATCCGTATTCGATAAATATTTATTCAGGCCGCCAATTAGCTGTTGCGCCGCGGCAAGGGAAAATCCGGCTTCTTCATAAATTTTTTGCCGCAAGGTATGGATTTTTTCTTTTGTTTCCCTGCGCCAGAAATACCGCGCGCCTTTGCCCAGCCGATGGATAACAATTGCGGTGATGAATTCAACATTTTTAGCCCCGCCGTCGGAAAGATGGTTGGCGCGCGAATCGGTGCCTATAATCAATCTGTGTTTTGCTTTCGAATCTTCTTCCATAAAGTTGACCAGATCATAAATAACATTCGCGAAATCAATCTGTCCTCGCGTCGGACTATTAAATTGCAAGAGTGTTTTTGTTGACATTGTTGAAGTTTAAACGCTTCCTAGAAATTGCCTTACGTTAATTACCTAAAATTTTAACATCGCTTTATGGAATCATCAAGCCCCTGTATAATGCCACCCTATTCTGGACTCTTGAGGTATTTTAAAATTTG
>CAYYTW010000007.1:0-34463 GCA_964474765.1 uncultured Candidatus Saccharibacteria bacterium | reverse complement strand
TTACGCCTTATCAACTAATTTACCAAGTGTTGCACTTGAGGGTAAAATGTAGGGTCGTTAACGAAACCGGATTGTGCGATACTCCATTTTATGGAATCAAAGCCACGCATACAAACTATTCTTCATCAATACCGTCTCCGTCCTTCTAAAAAACTCGGGCAGAATTTTTTGATTGACCGAAAAGTTCTTTATAAAATTATCGGGGCTTCTGATTTATCGAAAAATGATACTGTGGTTGAAGTCGGCCCGGGATTGGGAATTTTGACCATTGAGCTGGCCCGACGCGTAAAAAAGGTTATCGCGGTTGAAAAAGACGCGAGAATGATTGTGGCTCTTAAAGAAAATCTAACTGAGAATAAAATCGAAAATGTGGAAATTATACAAGGCGACATCTTAAAACTAATCCCCAATGACCAAATCCGAATCCAGAAAAAATACCCAACAACTAATTCCCAAAAATTAGACATTGAAACTTGGGACTTTTTCTGCCCGCCTGCATCGCTATGCCCGCCGCCAAGACTGCCGTTAGGCTGTCGGGCTGGCGAAGCATTGCGGGCAGGGAATTCTGGTTTGGAAATTTTACCTCGAGCAAAGTCGAGAGGCGGTCATTATAAAGTAATTGCTAACATTCCCTACTACCTGACCTCGCTGTTGATAAGAAATTTTCTTGAGGCGAATATTCCGCCCGAACTGATGGTTTTGATGATTCAGAAAGAAGTAGCGCAAAGAATTTGTGCTTCACCCACCAAAGTTTTTGCGGGACAAAAATTTAGGCGGGCGAGGCCGCCGCATATGTCTCTGCTCTCTGTCGCCGTCCAATTCTATGCCAAGCCGGAAATTATTTCTTATGTTTCGAAAAAATCTTTCTGGCCGCAACCAAAAGTCGATTCGGCGATTATCAAGATGACACCCTTTAGGTGTCATCCCGAACTCGTTTCGGGATCTCCGGGCCCTAAAAAGATTCTGAAACAAGTTCAGAATGACAAAGAATTTGAAGATAAATTTTTCAAAGTTGTCCGCGCCGGCTTTCTACATCCCAGGAAACAATTAGCCAATAACTTATCCACAGGATTAAAAATCGACCGCCGGAAAATAGAAAAACTTCTTGAGAAAATTCAGCTAAAATCTACCCAACGAGCCGAAGAGCTAACTGTGGATAACTGGCGGGTATTAACTGTATTGATTGTTGAAAATGTAGTATAATTTAAACATGCGTGTTTTAATTATCCACAAAGACGAATTTAAACGAACAATCCCGACGGTTAAATGTTTTCGAAAAAAATAAATCTCGTCGTTGCCGCGTCCATTCTCTTTGCCGGCGTCGTAATCGGCGGGGTTTTAATTTTGCAAACTCAAAAAAGTTCAGCCGGCGTCTCGCAACAACTGATTAATTTTTTCACCGGCGACAACCCCGACCAAAATCAGAATGCAAAAAATAAAGATTCCGACCGCGACGGCTTAACCGATTGGCAAGAAACAGAAATCTATCGCACTGATCCTTTCAATCCCGATACTGACGGCGACGGTTATCTTGACGGCGAGGAAGTGGTTTCCGGCTACGACACCCTAAAAGCCGCGCCCGATGACAAGCTGACCGACAACGCCCTAAACCCGAGGCCAAATCCCGGCTCTCTTAAAATAAACCTGACCGAAGAATTAGCAAAAGCAATGACGGCTAACATAAAAAATATGGATCTGGGCAAGATAGCCGACAGCAGCTTCGATTTTCAAGACGATGAATCCGAAACTAACAACTCGGCGGACCCGCAAATCGACAATATTCTCGATAGTGCGTTTGCCGAAGCCTTGGTCAAATCGCCGCAGCTGCGATTGATTCCCGTCATTCAAGACTCCGACATAATTATTTCCGACGACACAAGTCCCGAGGCAATTAAAAATTTTTCAACCAAGGTTTCCGCTGTTTTCGATAAATTTTCTCTCTCGCCGAAGGACGTCTCCGGCCCCGACATACAAATCGCTTTCGAGGCAATCCAAAGCGGCGATTTCTCGCTTCTCAATAAATACATTGATTCCTATCGCCAAGACTATCAAGAAATCAAGCAAATCCCCGCGCCGTCAACCTGGAAAGAAATCCACAAGCAAAACTTAACCCTGATTTTAGGCAGCGCCAATATTTTTGAGGCGCTCAAATCCGCCAACGAAGACCCTTTGAAGGGCTATATAGTTCTACAGCAATATAATCAAATAATTGCCGGCGCGCAGAAGATGACGGGAGACGCGATGAAACTGATAGGACAATGACCAAACCCCAATGACCAATGACCAAATAAATCAAAGCGCCACGAGTAAAAAATACGACTTAGAAGAAAGAACAACAAAGTTTGCGGAAGAAATAATAAAATTTACAAAAGAAATCCCAAATACTTTAGAAAATATCCCCATTAAAACCCAGCTGGTGAAATCTGGAACCAGCATTGGCGCCAACTACTGCGAGGCCGATGAAGCCGAATCAAAAAAAGATTTTATTCATAAAATCGGCATTTGCAAGAAAGAAGCGCGTGAAACCAAATACTGATTAAGATTGATCGCAATCGCTAATCCTCAGCTGAAAGAAAAAGCCAGAAAATTATGGAAAGAAACGCATGAATTTAATCTTATTTTCGCGACAATTATAAGAAATTGTCGCAACAATTATAAGAAAAGCTAAAGAAAAACAAGAGACAATTTTTAAAAATTAAATCATTATCGCATTGATTGGTCATTAGAATTTGCTCGCCCGCCGTAGCTTCAGCGAAGGCGGGGTCATTGGTCATTATCAAAGAAAGAATGAACTTTTCTTCTACTCACAACCTAAATTATAAAAAACATATCGCCTGTCTTTTTATCCTCATTTTTCTCGCCAATCTTGTTTTTGCTTACGCACTTTTGCCAACCAAAGAAGCTCGCGCTCAAGCAGCAGTAGTAACTAGTAATCCTTGGCTTCAAGCAATCCAATCCGCCTGGAAAGCGATTGACGAAGTTCTGCAGAAAATCACCTCCGCGGCATCGCAGACCAGCGCCGGAATTGATATGTGGAGCCAAGCTCAAACTATCCTTTTTCAGGCAATCAGATGGATAATTGTTCAACTTTTATACAAGCTTTTGGCCATGGTCAGCAATGATATCATTAAGTGGATCAACGGCGGGCAAATAGCGCAGTTCGTGACTAATTGGCGCGCCTACCTGCAAAACGCGGCCACAAACAACGGCTTAAACCGTTTTGCCGACCAATATCTGGGTCGGGGATTGATGTGCCCATCGTACGACGCGGCCATCGCGCAGGCTTTTCGCGCTCCGTCCAACTTTGCCCAAGAAGTCGCCTGCCCGGTGCAAAACACCAGCGACAAATGGGCCAACTGGCTGCGAACAATCCAGCCGAATGGCAACATTTATGGAGATTATCTGCAGACCCTCGACCGCGTCTTAACTGAAGAACAGATAGAAAAAGACGCGGCTTTGTATGAAGCGTTAAGCGGCGGCGGTTTTCTGGCCGCAAAAAAAACTGACGAGGTTATGGTAGAAAACCTGCAAACAGGCGCTCGCCAACACTATACCGGCAGCCAAGCCGATCAGTGGCTTCGCCAACCTTCCGCCGGCTATTCGACGAAAATCATGAACCAACGCATTATTACTCCGCCTTCAATCCTCCAATACGAAACTTCGCGGACAGTCGATTCCGGCCGCGAGCTGATTCAGCAGCAAATTGCCGCCCTGACCCCGCATATGGCGCTGGCCGGCATAAATATGGTACCCTTCCTTAGCTCTCTATTCGCTTCTTTAATACACAAAATGATTGGCAATGGTTTGTCCAATTTGACAGGCGTCGGCACCACTCCCGACGACACTTATTATTACTCGCAGCTGAATAACGCGCCAAGCCTCTTCAATCCGCAAAACTGGCCGACCAGTCAAATCGCGGAGCAGACAAACGAAATGTTGCCGCGGGCCAGACAATTATTGATGCATCAAAGATTGCTTAAAGAAAATTTGGAAAACGAATTGATGCCGCAACTCGCCAGACAGCGCAACATCTTGGCCCAAATGAAACAGCTACAGCAGAACATCTTGACTACCTTGGTTGAAGTCGCGAAAGAGCCGCTCTGCGTTTTGCCGATTTGGGCTTCAAAACAAGTTCTTAACAGCCAGATAATCAACGGCCAGACCGTCGAAACTGTCAGAGTAACGGCGATCGGCGTGGGCAACATCACTTTCACTAACACCCTTGCCGACACCGATATCGGACAACAAAGCATCAGGACGCAAATTCTGGAAATTAATCCGGAAATCGCCGACCCGGATGTCTATGTGAAAGAGGCCCAGCAAGCCATCGCCGACGTAAACGCCGCTATTCCGGCGACGGAAAATTATATCGCAGCCGCTGAAGAGTATCTGGAAGTCTATAAGCAAAACGCCACCCTGATCGGAACAACCGTGCCCGGCCAGATGACAACGCCGGAAGCCGCCGCTCTGCAAAGAATTTCCGAGGCGGAAAGCAAAATGAACACGGCCTGGAATGCCATGATTTTCGCCGCCCAAAAAGTCACCGGCACATCTTCAACCGACCTCAATTCTCTGATTTTAGACACCCAAAATACCACTTTGCGCGTCGTTGAAAGAGCGGCGAATCTCAAATCGGAATTAGACAATCCGGAGTCTTCAATTTATCAACAATTAGCCGGGCTCCAGCGAAAAGGACAAGAAGCGCAAAACGCTATCCAAACTTGCCGACAATACCTGCTGGATCTTCAAGAACAACAACAGCAACAGCAGCAACCGACAAATCCTTTTAAATTTTAGAAAAATGAAGATTTAAATTAAACGAGTAAATTTTTGAATTTTTTCTTCCGAAACAACAAAATATTCTCCCGCCTTCTGATTTCTCTGTTTTTGGTTTGCTTTCTTACAGTTGGCATTCTGTCGAATTTTGCCGCGGCTCAAACCGGCGCACAGAACCCAACATCTGACACTTCCAATCGCCGGGTCACTCTATTAGACAATCGTCTCCCCGTTATCGGCCATCTCGTCGGCGTTGTTCTTTACATAATCAAATGGCTGCTCGGCAAATTGGTTTATTTAATCGGGATGATGCTTGACGCGGTCCTCAACATCACCACTTTCACCAATATCCCCGTCGTCCGGCATGGCTGGACTCTTGTCCGGGACCTGGCTAATATGTTCTTTGCCCTGATTCTTTTGATCATCGCTTTCGCCACGATTTTGCACATTGAGAGTTATGGCATGAAACAGCTCCTCTGGAAACTGGTTGTCTCCGCCATCCTGATTAATTTCAGCTTCACTCTGGCCGGCCTGATCATTGACTTTTCGCAAGTTCTGACTGTCTTTTTTATTGAGAAATCAAGAGGACCCGGCGGACAAATTTCAGCCAAGGTTATTCTCGACGGACTGCAGATTGATAAACTGTATGTAACCGATACAAATAATAGTTGGGTAAGAAGCCTTTGGAACATTTTTGCCGGCGCCTTGGGCGGACCGACCGTCGGAACCATCCTCGATATGATACTTATTATTGTCATTTTAGCCGTGACAGCCTTCTCCATCGGCGGCTTGGCGGTTTTATTTCTTGTCCGGATTGTGGCGCTTTGGATTCTTCTGATTTTGTCTCCCCTCGCCTGGTTCTGCATGGTTTTGCCGGCTACCCAATCCATTTGGCATAAATGGTGGGGAGAATTTCTCAAATGGTCTTTTTTCGCTCCAGCCGCCACCTTCTTTCTTTATCTGAGCATTTATTTGATTGACAACAAGACTCTCTTCACCGAGATGTTGACCCCCGCTTACACGGCGAGCGGCGATAAAACGCAATATATCTCTTCCTTCCTTAGCGACCCCCGTTTTCTTTTACAGTATATCTGCATTCTTATTTTTCTTTTAGGGGGCGTTTTGGTCGCTCGGCAAATGGGCATTATGGGCGCTAACGCGGTTATCACCCTCGGGAAAAGCGCGAAAAGTCTGGCCCTGGGCACGGTTGCCGGCGCCGGGGCAGCAGGCGGCATTTGGGCCGGACGCCGGGCCCTGGTCGGCACCGGCAGCACGATAGACCGAGCGGGCGCCAACCTGGCGGCAAAAGCAACGCAGTGGAAAACACAAGGTGGATTCTTGACAAGACAATTTGGCCGAGCCTTAGGTCAAGCCAGCCGACCGCTGACTAGATATGCCGAAAGAGGCCGACAAGAAATCGTCAGACAGGAAAAAGCTTACGCTGCCATGAGCGGCGAACACCAAAGAAGAGAGCTTCCATTCGCCTCACCAGCCGGCCAAGCCGCCATAATGAAAAACTTGGCCGAAAAAAGTCCGCAGATGTTAGGAGAGGCCGAAAAAAAATACTTGGCCATAGCCAAACGGATTGGCGGCGATACAGGCGCGATCTTAACCGCCAAACCCGATTGGGCGAAAGAAATCGGAGAAGACACCAAACACTGGACTGCTGAATCTTTGCGAAAAGGGATGGTTTCCAAATGGGACGCTGAAACAGCCGCCAACCCCGAGGTGCAAGACGCTCTTAGGGAACTGATGCCGTCAACTCAAGCCTACGCCAACATAATCAACAGCTGGGCCGGCGATGTCCGAGACAGGGTTCTCGGGGGATTAAAAGATCAATTCCAAGACACAGACTTCACAAATCCGGAAATGATGAAAAGAAGAAAAGCCTATGCCGCGGCTACCGGTTCGATACATAAAGCTTTTGCCGACAAAGAGGACAATGTTGTCAGCGACAATACCGCCCAGCAGGATGAAATCAAAAAACACATTGAATCCCTCAAGGCCGAGGCGCTGGGCGAGATCCACGAAGAAAGAGACCTGAAACTGTTAGGCGAACATATCACAACCGCCCAGATAGCAAACGACCGCGGGCAAATTTCCGCCGCCAAGAAAAAAATTATTGTTCAGGCCATGCCAGCCGGCAGCGAAGCGGCAAAAATGGCGGGCCGGCTGGACAGCTGGAATGTCGAGGTCCGAGTCACTCCTTCAGCCTCGGCGCCAACGCCTGGGGCTCATTTAGCCGAGTATGCGAAACAAGCAAAATTTTAATTTAACGCCTTTATGCCCGACAATCAGCCACAAAATAATAATTTAAATTCTCTCCGGCAACCGCCGGAATATGTTCAAGACGCGATGTGTTCGCTGGAAAGCGCGGAAATCAATGGCAAGATTGCTGAAAAATACCAGCGAGAAGAGAAAGAAATCCCTCTGATGGTTAATGTTATTGCCCGCACCATCCTAAAAGAAATTTCTCTGATGGACTTTCCTCGCGCCCTGAAAGGCGCCCTTAATCTTGATATCGAAACAACCAAAGCCATGTCTTTAGACATTGCCATTAGGCGGTTTTTACCGTTAAAACAACATTTAGCCGGCGTCGAAGATCTAATCAGAAAATTGGGCGGCGAGGTCCCCTCCTACGTCCCGCTAAGCGGGGCTTCAGCCGACGCTAAAGCTTCGGTGGACAAGTCGGAGGGCAGGCCCTCCTTTGCCCCGCCGCCACCCCCGCCGCCGCCTTCTTTTTTGCGCAAAGATCTGCGGACTGCCTTAAAAGACAAAAAAGAAACGGAGGAACAGCTGATTACTTCTCATCCCATCAAAATTGAAGGATTCGACGGCCTGGTCAGGCCGAGTTTAAAAAACTGGCTTTCGGATTATATCCGTCGTGAGGGCGTCGGACCACATTCTTTGATAACGCTGACAAATTACCTCTATAACAGCGTTAATGGAAAAACGCTGAACCCAAAAGAAAAAAAAATTCTTGGTAAAATTCTCCAATCTTATGACGAAAACACGCGCCTCCCGATTTCAGAAAAGACCGGCCTAATAGTCTTGGAAGAAATAGAACAAGAGACAACGAATGCTTCATCCGCGCCGCCAACGCCTTTGACGCCACAAAGCCTGTCGGCCGCGGTTGCGGAACAACCAAGGCAACAACATCCCGAGCAACACCCGCTGCCGCCAATTCCACCAGCCGCCGGCCAGAATCGCTATTATTCGGAGCATTATTTGGAGCCCCTCGCTGCCAACGAGAATCCGATCGAAAAGCCGCTGGCTGACCAAATCTCCCCCCTTGCCCAGTCATCGCTCCGGCCGCCAGCCCCGAAAACGGCGGGATTTAAAACATCGTCTTTTTCTACGCCAGTATTACCCCCTGTTCCTTCACAAAATCAATCCGCCGACTGGCGAGTTCCGCCAGCCGGACCGGAAAACCGCCCGCCTCAAGCCGTAAGACAGAGGGACTATTTAGAACCGGTAGACGATCTTGAGTCAGTCAAACCGCCAGCCAGACCAGAGCCACGGCTGGAAGGAAATATCATTGACTTAAAAAATTTCCGGGAATCCTGAAAGCAAATAGGATTTGGGGATTGGTTATTTTCTCGGAATTCTGGTTTGGTTATTGGTAATTTTAAAAACGCCGTGCAGTTTAATATTCCACAATTTATCGATGTCGAGGACCGCATTGTCGGTCCGCTGACTTTTAAACAGCTTCTTTATCTGGGAACTTCAGGAGTGCTAACATTCTTTATTTGGTATTTCTTCAAGCTTTGGGTTTTTATTATCGTGGGCATACCGATTGGCGCCGCCGCCTTAGCTCTGGCCTTTTTAAGAATAAATGGTCGGCCGTTTATTCTTTTTCTCACCGCCTTGGTCAATTATCTGCACAAACCGAAAATATATGTCTGGAAAAAAGAATAGCTTACTAAGTCTAAACTTTTATGCCTCCGAACGCGCTGAGCATCCAAGAAAAAATTGAAATTGAAAACATCCAGGACGGAGTCGTTCTTCTCAAAGACGGCGGCCTAAGGGCTGTTTTAATGACCTCTTCCATCAACTTCGCCTTAAAATCGACCGATGAACAAGATGCTCTAATTTACCATTTTCAGGAATTTTTGAACTCTCTGGATTTCTCCATTCAAATTCTCATCGCCTCGCGGAAATTTGACATTTCAAATTATTTGGAGACCTTGGAACAAAAACGGAAAGAACAGGAAAACGATTTGATGAGAATCCAGGCCGCTGAATATATCGATTTTATAAAAGGACTGACGGAATTAGCCAACATCGTAACCGAATCTTTCTATATTATAATTCCTTTTGCCGAAATGGAAGCCAAAACCCTGACTCCGCTGGAGAAACTAAGCCTGGCCACCGGCTTAAGAAGACCGTCGGCCAGCGAACAAAAAAAGAGCTTTGAAGAGCTAAAAACCCAACTCTGGCAAAGAATCAACTATATTTTATCGGGATTGGAAGGATTCGGCCTCAAAGCCGTCCCTCTCAACGACGAAGATCTAATAGAACTTTTCTATCATCAATACAACCCCGAAGCCAAAGAAAAAGCCCCCGGCGCGGCCAAAATGCCTCCCCCGAAAATCGATTTGAGCGACAGCGCGCCAACCGCCGGCTATCCTATGAACTCGGAGTAAGTTTATTTCGCTCTCGACGCAAATAACATTATTATCTCTAAATCACCCGCCATTATTATGGCTTCTTTATTCAGAACACAACAAAACAATCGACAAACCGAAAATCTTCCCAAGTTGGCCGGAAGCATCAAGGAATTAATTGCCCCGTCTGGCATCCAAATCGCCTCCAATTATATCCAGATAGGCGAAAAATATGCCCGCACTCTTTTCGTTTTCACTTATCCGCGCTACTTAAGCACCAACTGGTTTTCGCCAGTCATTACGCTTGACCGGGAAATGAATGTTTCTATCTTTATTCACCCCGCCGAAACAAACATCATTTTAAAAAACTTGAGAAAAAAGGCGGCCCAAGTTCAGTCGCAGATCAGCATGCGTCAAGAACAAGGACAAGTGCGAGATCCGGTGCTGGAAACGGCTCTGACTGACATTGAAAGCTTGCGCGACTCGCTTATGCAGGGGACGGAAAAATTTTTTCAGGTCGGCCTCTATATCACTTTTTTTTCAAAAACATTAAAAGGCCTTGAGGATGTCGAAAACGAGATTAGGGCGCTCCTGGAAACGAAAATGGTTTACGCCAAACCAGCCACCTTCCAACAAGAAGAAGGATTTTTTTCTTCGCTGCCCATGGAACAAGACAAGCTTCTGATAAACCAACCGATGAACACCGCTCCTTTAGCCTCTTTCTTTCCTTTCGTTTCCATGGACCTGACTGACAACAAAGGAGTCCTTTATGGCATCAACCGACACAATAACTCTTTGATTCTTTTTGACCGCTTTACGATGGAAAACGCCAATATGGTTATTTTTGCCAAGGCCGGCGCCGGCAAAAGCTATTTTGTCAAACTGGAAGTTCTAAGGTCGCTGATGATAGACACGGAGGTCATTATCATTGATCCAGAAAAAGAATATAAACACTTAGCCGAGGCGGCGGGCGGCTCTTTCGTCGACATTTCCCTTTCTTCGCCGAACCATCTTAACCCTTTCGACCTGCCGATTGTACGGAGCGACGAAAGCGCCGAAGATATTTTAAGAAACAATATCATCAATCTTGTTGGGTTATTGCGCATCATGCTAGGCGGCTTGACGCCGGAGGAAGATGCTATCATCGACCGCGCCCTCCGAGAAACCTACGCCCTCCACGACATTACTCCGGAATCAGACTTTTCAAAAGCCCGCCCTCCGCTGATGGCCGACCTGGAAACCGTCCTTGAAAACATGGAGGGGGGTCGCGGACTAGCCGTCCGGCTGGAGAAATTCACCAAGGGAACATATGCCGGCTTTTTCAATAAACCAACCAATATATCCGTGAACAACAAACTAGTAGTCTTTTCAATCCGCGATATGGAAGACTCTCTGCGCCCGATGTCTATGTATATTATTCTTCACTATATCTGGAATATTATCCGCTCGGAAATCAAAAAAAGAATTCTGGTGGTCGACGAAGGATGGTGGATGATGCAGCACCCGGAAGGAGCTTCGTTTCTATTCGGCATCGCCAAACGCTGTCGTAAATATTATATGGGACTAACAACCATCACCCAAGACATCGCCGACTTCATGGGGTCCCCCTACGGAAAACCGATTGTCACCAATTCTTCTCTCCAGCTGCTTCTGCGGCAATCGCCAGCCACTATCGATATAATGCAAACAACTTTCAACCTAACCGAGCAAGAAAAATTCCTTTTGATGGAATGCAATGTGGGAGAAGGAATTTTCTTCGCCGGGTTAAAACATGTGGCCATCAAAGTGGTTGCTTCTTATACCGAAGACCAAATAATCACCACCGACCCCAGACAGATACTGGAAATGGAGAAGGCAAAAAAAGAATACGCCTAACGCGTCCTGCATAAGCGCGTAAATGGCTGATGCCTTTAAGCGCGTCGGCGAATAAAAATAATAATTTAGTAAAATGGCCTCAGCCGGAACAACGCAACAATCATCCGAAACAGCAAGATTTCCGATGGCAATGCTTCTCGTCGCAGGCGCTTTCGATCTTATCGGCTTTATTCCTATCGTCAATTTGGTTTCGGAAATTATGGCCGCTTTCGTCCTTAGAACCTGGGCATTCTTCTACGCCCCGAGGTCTAATCCGCTGGTGAATATTGCTGTCAATAAATTCGTGGAGATTCCTTTCTTGGGCCTTTGGCCGTCGAATATATCAATAGTATTATATGCCTATTGGCGAAAAAAAGTCGGGGAGAAATCAACCAAATTCACAACCGCTTAAATTTGACGCCGAAGATTTCAACAAATAAATATTGCTTGTCTTTAATCGCCGCTATTTGCTGCCTGTTTTTTGCTTTTTATTACAGCCCTGCTCCTGCCCGCGCCCAATCAGTTTCCAACAACCTGGCCTTAACTTGGTCAACCAACACCTTTACCTCGCCTTCTTACGAAGGAAAACCCCTGCCGGTTTACGGGAGCGTTATAGCCGCGGTGGTTAGTCCGCTTAACGCCGCCGCCGGCAACATAGAGGAATTAAATTATACCTGGTCCCTGAATGGAGACAAACAGATTTATGACTCGGGCAAAGATAAAACAGAATTCATGTTTCGCGTCAATTCGTCAGCCGGCAGCTATATTTTTATCACAGTTCGGATTCAAGATGACGATAACAACACTTTGGCCGAATTAGTCAGCGCCGTTCCGGTTGTTTCCCCGGAGGTAATCTTGTCCTCCGCCAATGGAGGCGACAATTATTCCGATAGCCAAATTTCAGAATCAGCATGGCTCTTGTCCGACCAAGAAATGCAGTTAGTTGCCACCCCTTATTTCTTCAACATTGTTAGAGCCAGAGAGCTTGAATATCAATGGCTTTTCGAAGGTCAACCGGTTATCAAAGTTGAAGACGTCGATCGTTTCAGTTTGAAAATCGAAAAAGGCATTCTTAATGACACGATGCAAAAAGAATTGAGCGTTTATGTTGTGAATCCCAAAAACCGAGCCCAGAGCGCAAACGACAAGATTAACATTATTGTGGGCAAAGGATAGATTCCACCCAAGCCAAAAAGGCAATTTAATTTCATTCTTTGGACGAACTCCGCCGCCCAAAAAATTAACCGGGGCGAAAAACAAAGTCCAAGAATCTTAAAAATGCCAAAAAAACTAAAAAACTTTCTTGTTTTTCTGTTGCCCGCAGGCCTATTCGTCATCCATAAATCCGCCGTCGCCCTAGCCCAAGGATATCAGCTTCAAATCCCCATCCCCAAAGGGCAATCTTCCGTTTCCGGTCCGAGTCAGTACATCCAGATGATTTTTAAATACGGCCTAAGCATCGTCGGCATCACGGCTCTGACGGCCATGGTTATCGGCGGATTCATCTACCTGACTTCGGGCGGGAATGAAACGCGGAAAAAATCCGGCAAAGAATGGATGTGGGGGGCGGTAATGGGACTGGTTCTTTTGCTCTGTTCCTGGCTGATACTGTATACCATCAACCCGCAGCTGACCAAATTGAGCGAGCCAGCGCTACAACGAGTGACGATTGCTGGAACTGTGGACAATTACGATCCGGTTGGGGCAGGAGAATACAAGGTGCCGCCGGTGGGCAAAACCTCGCCGCCATCGCTAGACAACCTATCTCAATATCAGGGCCAGCCGGGAACGACTATCGTAATAGACAAAAGCGATAAAATGCTTTATCTTTATAAAGATGGTCAATTAATCAGCCAAGCTCCCGTTGGCATCGGAACTGGCGACAAAACCGGCGCGTTAACCGGAGGGGTTTCCGGCGATAAAATAACGCCGGTCGGCGATTTTGTTCTTACCAAAGATATACGCTCCAGTCCCAACGGTGTCTTTAGCGGCGAGGCCGGCAGTAATATGGGGCCTGTCTTTCTTGGCATCTCGGCAAATGACCAAAACGGAAATTATCGGGGCATCGGAATTCACGGCTCAGGCGATGACAGCTTAAGGGGAACTAACGGTTGCATCAGGCTTCGAAACGCAGATGTTATTGAACTGAATAAAGTTGTCCATGCAGGCACGCCAGTTAAAATCCGGAATTAGCAATCTCTAATAATCCGTATAAAAAAGATGTATAAGAAAATTTTACAAAAGATCTCCCGTTTCTTCCGCATTACTGTTCTCTGTTTTTCTTTCCATGTTGCCCAAGCCGCAAATTATGACCTTCAAATCCCCATCCCCAAAGGGCAATCTTCCGTTTCCGGTCCGAGTCAGTACATCCAGATGATTTTTAAATACGGCCTAAGCATCGTCGGCATCACGGCTCTGACGGCCATGGTTATCGGCGGATTCATCTACCTGACTTCGGGCGGGAATGAAACGCGGAAAAAATCCGGCAAAGAATGGATGTGGGGGGCGGTAATGGGACTGGTTCTTTTGCTCTGTTCCTGGCTGATACTGTATACCATCAACCCGCAGCTGACCAAATTGAGCGAGCCAGCGCTGAAAAAAATCGAACTCACCGGCCATACGGGTTATACTATTTTATCACCAGATATACCACAGGCTTATTCGCAAGTACAAGGCAGTTACGGAGACATGGTTAGCAAATATTCCCAAGAGAACGGAGTTCCGAGCAACATAGTTAACGGAGTCATCATGGCCGAATCCAAGGGCGACCCCAACGCCGTCGGCCCCCCGACAAAATACGGAACCGCCAAAGGACTGATGCAGCTTTTAGACGGCACAGCCAAAGATATGGGGGTTACCGATGTTTTCAATCCCGAACAAAATATTAAAGGCGGCACTCGATATTTAGGACAGCTTTACAACTATTACGGCGGCAATATGGATAATGCCCTAGCCGCCTATAATTGGGGACCTGGCAATATGGATAAATACCTCGCTGGACAAAAAAGTATGCCCGCTGAAACCCAAAAATATATCGCTAACGTCTATAATTATTCGAGGCAGGGAGCGCCTCAATCTCCGGTTATGTAATCCGCCGCCAAAAGACAATATCGTCGCCCAATATAAATATTTTAAGAACATGGTTAACAGAAAATTTGTCATTATTGCCGCTGCCGTTCTGATTTTACTTCTCATCGGAGCTTATGTGGCCTATGCGCTTTTCTACCGTCAGACTTCCTTCAGCCCGGGAACAACAAAAAAAGGCAATGAAATAGTCATCGAGCCGGAGATAATAAATCGGCCCGTCCCGCTTTCTCAAAAAAAAGTCTTGGCGCCCACTGTCGACGCCAGCGAAAAAAAAGTAAAATATTATTCTAAAAGCGAAGGAAATATTTATGAAGTTAACTTTGACGGCAGCAATCTCTCCCGCATTTCCAGCGCCAATTTAGCTGGTCTCCTCCAGGTTTTCTGGGCACCCAATAAAGAAAAGATTGTGGGCGTCTTTCAGGAAAACGAGACTATCAAAAAATATCTCCACGACTACCAAGGAGGACAATCCATCCGGCTCAATGAAAAAATAAACCAAGTTGCCTGGTCGCCCGACAGCAGCCGCATCGCCGTTGAATCCGCCAACTCCGATACCAAAACAAACGTTATCAGCACCGCCGATGCCGGCGGCGACAATTTCAAAAATATTTTTCAGACGAGAATCAACGATTTAGTCCTGGAATGGCCGACTCTTGACAAATTATCTGTCCGCACAAAAACCAGCGGGCTATCGGAAGGATTGCTTATAACCGTAAATCCCGATAGTGGAAGTTTCAACAGCGTCCTCCACGGCATTTACGGACTTAACGCCAAATGGTTTCCTTTAGGCGATAAGGTTCTCTATTCCGCCACCACCAATGAAGGAAAAGATATTAAACTCTTTACCGCCAATCAAAACGGACAAGAGGTTAAAGACATCGGCGCGGCCACCCTAATTGAAAAATGCGCCTTTTCCCAAGATGACAGAACTCTCTTTTGCGCCATACCGCAGCGATTGTCGAGAAACGCGGTCTGGCCAGACGATTATTATAAAGGGCTGGTTACCACCAGAGACGATTTTTGGAAAATTAATCTAGAGACCGGAACGAAAACCCAAATTTTTAATTCGGGCCCAGACGCGCGGGACTATAACTATGATGCTATTGATATTTTTCTTTCTCCGAAAGAAAACTACTTAATTTTTGTCAACAAGAAAGACGGACTGCTGTATAGCTTGAAAACAGAGTAGACTTAAACCGTTAATCTCCCGTCAAAAAAAGATTTTGAGACTCATTAAAAATAATTTTAGAATTAACTGTTTTCAAAAAATACCGATCATAGCGGGGATTTTCTTATTGTCGTTGATAATTTACCCGCATAACGCTCAGACAAGTGACGAGATTACTTATGCGGGCGGTGGCTGCGGAGGCGTTGGTGCCAAAACTCCTGCTGTGGGTCAATTTCCTGCGACTGACTGTATTCAATGTGCCTGTTGGTGCGGACATTTGACATATTGCCGTAGCGACGCTGAACGTGCGCAGGCAAAATCCCAAGTGCCTTTGGATTGGCTTTTTAATAACCACCAAAAGAAATGCGGCTGCCCAGAACTTGGCGCGAATAAAACGCCTCAGCAATGTTTGACACAACCAATGACTCCCGAACAACTTATGCAAGCCGCACTGAAAGCAAAAGATCTTTGGGGAAATTCAGGGTTAAGCTGCGCCGAATTTCTTCAGAAGCTTTTCAATGATATTTTGCATTTCCCGGAAACTTGTGGTTCCACCGGATGTCTTACGGGAATACCTTATAAGCCAAGCCAGGAATGACGCTTTCGCCAGGATCCCGAATAATTATTGAAAGCTCCGCCAGCCCCAGCGGTCGGCATGTTTTTTTGTAATTGGCGGCAAAGGCAATACGGTGTTAGACAAGTCCGGAACGAGCGGCAACGCAGCAATCAGGGAACTTTCTTCGCTGTTGAGCTGGAAATGGCGGGGAATTCCCAATCTTGTTTATGGAAAAATGATGAAGGTTGTTCCTCCTCCACGGGAGAAAGCTAACCAACAATGCTGGTAGCCGCGCCAATAACACATACCTATTAATCTTCTGACAAAGTTAAATTTTTATCGTCTATGAACACGAGAAATTTCAATGTATTCAGCGCAGTCTTAATCATATTAATAATTTTAGGCGCGGCCGGGGCCATCGGCATTGCCTATTATGGGCTAAAAGAATCGCCATCAACTCCGGCGATTCCGGCCACGACGGCGCCGACTACCACGGGTTTGGCCCCAGAAACTTATCACGTAGGCCTGTCGTCTTCGACTGTGACTGATGTCGTCTGGCCCAGTAATCAGGAATTAACTACCGGGGTTAGCTCTTCTGCCTCCATACCAACGACGGCATCGCCTGCCACTCCGTCCGTTGCCAGCCATCCGTCCAGCACCACCGGCAACCAGATTTTAGATACCTACCTTAATGCTTATCAGAAAGTCCAGCAAAACAAAGAAGCCTATAAAGAAGTTTTGTTTAAAGCTACTATCTATCAGTCCCTTCCTTTGCGCGATTTTGTCGGTGGTTTGGACATCCGAATTAACCCTGATATATATAACATTCTCGATCAGACAAACTATCGCGCGGTCTTCTGCTATCGTAACCAAACAGTAGATAAAGGGTTGCTTTTCCATTCAAAAAGAGGCGACACCCTTGAGTATTATGAAAACCTTTATTCTCAAATTAGAACAACGCTGCGTGAGTGGGAACCAACAATATTTGCCGATCTCAAAGATATTTTTTTTCCGCAAAGCAGTTTAAACCGAACTCCTATCTTTCAAGATGCTGCTTATGTGACCAAAAATGAGATACTCGAATTAAACATGCGATATTCAAACCTTAAAGATCAATCAGATAATAACTTATTCGTGGGTTATACGTTTGATGCCGAAACACTTTATGTGGCCAATAGTTTAGAGTGTTTAAAAAGAATGATAGACGCGCATGAGCCGACATTAGAGCCTTAATTTCTGACTACAACTTTTTTATCAAACCACAGGATTGATGACTATATGCCTCTCTTCCCCCTCCCCTTCGCTCTGACAAAGAATGCTCGGGTTATCTTTTAGGGTCAAATGAGCGATTCTTCTCTCATAAGAAGACATCGGAGAGAGACTAACAACTCTCCGGCTTCTTATCGCCTCGTCGGCTTTGTCCATAATAAAATCCTTTAAAACATCGGCGCGATCTTTCCGATAACAATTAATATCCAAAATGAACCGCTTTGTCTCAAGCGCGTCTTCTGCCTGCGTTTTTTTCGCCACAATCAGTCTGATCAAATGTTGAAGGGCAGCTAAATTCGTTCCGCCCTGGCCGATCAGGGCGCCCCCCTCCGGAGCATAAATACTTACCAGAGGCGTGCCGTCTTGCTCGCTGCCTATTTTTACTTCTCCCTCAAAACCAATTATTCTTAACACTTCTTCGGTTGTATCTTTTAAAATTGATGTTAATTTATCCATTGTTTTTGTGAACCCCGTTAAATATCTATCACGTTTTGAATTTCAACAGATATCAGCGGGGAAATAATATCTTTAAAAACCGTGGCGCATAAGAAATTTTATCTAACGGGGTAAATCAAGAATTATTCTTATTCATAAAATACTGCTGTATAATACCAAAAATAGTTAGGACTAGCCAGTACAAAGGCAGTCCGGCTGGCAGCTGCCAAGCAATCATAACCGTTAAAACCGGCATGAAATAAATCATCTGTGTGCTCATCAGTCCGGCAAAATCTGATCTTAACCCTTTTTGAAGATTCGTCGCCGGAAGAGTCATTTTTGACTGGATAAATTGAGCGATTCCCGCCAAAACCGCCAAAGGCGCGCTGCTTTTAGCTAGATCGATCAGGCCCAAAAACATCGGATCGATCAGGCCTGGATTTTCGACGAACCAATACAGACCGTTTAACCGTTCCGGGTCCAACCCCGTCCTTAAAACCTGAAAAAAGGCGATAAGTATCGGCAGTTGAATCAGCATCGGCAGACAACCGCTAAAAGGATTAACCTTATACTCTTTATAAAGTTCCATTACCGCCTGCGCTTGTTTCTCTTTATCGTTTTGGTATTTTTTCTGAACATCTTTAATTTTAGGCTGGAGCAAAGTCATTTCCTTCTGTGCCTTCATTTGTTTCTGGAAAAGGGGATAGAAAAACAATCTGATTATCGCTGTCAAAATAATAATCGCGATGCCGAAATCATGACCGGGAAGGATGTTATACAAAAAAATCAACCCGTTAAACAAGGGCTTGTAAAGAAAAACATTAAAAATCATCAATAGAAAAGACATGCTTCTTGAAACCTGGCGCGCAAAAAGTTTCAGGTTTTATATTTTATGTTTCGAGAGGATCGTATCCTCCCGCATTCCAAGGATGACATCTCAAAATTCTTTTTATTCCCAGCCACGCCCCTTTTCCGACGCCATATTTCTCAATAGCCCGACAAGTGTATTCCGAACAGCTCGGATAGAATCGGCAGCCGCAAAAACCCTTGTTCTTTCCCCAAGCTCGATGATCGGAAGATAAGATATGTTGATAGCCTTTGATTGTCCGTAAAAATATTTTTTTAAACATTATGATATCACCAGCCTCCCTTTTTTAAACGATTCGCGGATCGCCGAATAAACTTCCGCGTAGGTTTTTCGTTTAATCGTTGGCCTGGCCAGAATTACGATATCGAAGCCTCCTTTAATGTCTCCAATGCTCATCCGTATAGTTTCTTGAAGCTGTCTTCTTATTTTGTTGCGCGCCGTGGCTTTTTTAGAAACTTTCAGGCCAACCGCAAACCCGAAGCGAGAATACTGCAACCCGTTCTCACTCGCCGTCAGAACAAACATTCCATTATCAAAACGCCTCCCTTTTCGAAAAACCCTTTCAAAGTCATTCTTTTTGGTTAAACGATATTTGAAAGGAAGCATTTAAACTGTCACTTTCTTTCTCTTTTTTTTTAGTCGGCCATTAATAACCCGACGGCCGCCGCCGGTCGCCATCCTTTTCAGAAAACCATGAACCTTTTTTCTTCTCTTGTTTTTCGTCTTGAATTTAATGGGCATAGTTCGATAAGCTCGCTATGAGTATTGTTTTCTTTTTTCTATCGACCATGTTTAAACATAGCACCAAAATCTTTTTAAATCAAGATTTTTAAAAAAAGAGTGTCTTCATCCACACTTTATTCACACTTTATTCACAGAGTCTTTTTATTTCTCTATTTCCCTTCGTTTTTTTCCTTCTTTCAGTTATGCTATAATCAAATGAGTCATTTGATTGCCCATAATCAAATGAGTCATTTGATTGCCCATAATCAAATGAGTCATTTGATTATCCCCAGGGCGCATAATATCGTTAAGTATACCATTAAGAATTGTTAACCTGATTCACTATGACCAATGAAGAACTTTGGCAAGCTGCCTTAGGAGAAATAGAACTTAATCTCTCAAAGGCTAATTTTATTACCTGGTTTAAAAACACGGATAT
Source organism: uncultured Candidatus Saccharibacteria bacterium (assembly GCA_964474765.1). Classification (GTDB taxonomy): domain Bacteria; phylum Patescibacteriota; class Minisyncoccia; order Portnoybacterales. The sequence continues at coordinate 14,681 of CAYYTW010000007.1, read as the reverse complement.
ACTCGAAAAGAAAAACGGTATAGCTACAGTCAGCGTGCCCAATGGTTTTAGTAAAGAATGGCTATTAAACAAATATCAAAAACTTATTTTAAAATCCTTGAGAAATCTATCCCCTGATATTAAAAATGTTGATTTTATTATTTCAACAACCCCTTCGCAAATTACCGCCTTAACCGCAAATATCTCCAATCAAAAGAACGCGGACAATCAATCGCCTCTGCCAGAAGAACAAGTGTGTTTTGAAGAATTCAAAATTAACAAAGACACTAACCTCAACCTTAAATATACTTTTGATTCGTTTGTGGTTGGGTCTTTTAACGAACTAGCGCAAGCAGCGGCCAAGGCAGTAGTTCAAAACTTGGGCATGCTCTATAACCCCTTGTTTATCTATGGAGGGGTTGGTTTAGGAAAAACCCATCTCCTGCAAGCCATTGGCAATGAAGTTACTAAGCAAAATAAAAAGAAAATAAAATACACCAGCGCGGAAAGGTTTTCTTCCGAACTAATTTATTCGCTTAAGGAAGGAAAAATCGACAAATTTAAAGAAGAATACCGAAAAAACGATCTCTTAATCGTAGACGATGTCCAATTTTTAACCGGTAAAGAAAAGACTCAAGAAGAGTTTTTCCACACTTTTAACGCGCTATATCAAAAAAACAAACAGGTTATTTTAAGCTCCGACAGACCTCCGAAGGCCATTGCTACGCTTGAAGAACGCCTGCGCTCGCGTTTTGAAGGAGGAATGATTGCGGATATCAGTTATCCAGACTTAGAAACACGATTAGTTATTCTAAAAACCAAAGCAGACGAAAAGAAGTACTCCCTTCCAAACGATGTTTTAGAATATATCGCCGCCAACATTAAGAAAAATATTAGAGAATTAGAAGGGGCGCTTAATAGAGTTATCGCCTCGATACAAATGAATAATGTCCCGCCCACCATTAATGAGGTTTCGAAAATCCTTTCAAATGTTATTTCTCCGCCCAAAAAATTAATTAATTATAAAAACATCATTAAAGCCGTGTCTGAATTCTACGACGTGACCACCGGAGACCTGACCACAAAATCTCGAAAAAGAGAAGTTGTCTGGCCAAGACAAATAGCTATGTTTTTAATGAGAGAAGAACTTAAAAATTCTTATCCATTTATCGGCGAAAAATTAGGAGGTAGAGATCACACAACGGTTATGTATGCCTGCGACAAACTCACCAAAGAAATAGAAATAAACGAAACAGCGCAACAAGAAATAAATTTAATTAAAGAAAGAATTTATAACTCGTTATAATAGAATCACGATCTTTCGCGGCACAAGAATAAAAGTGGATAAAAATAGGGATAAAAACAGGAAAAGAATTTTAAAAGACTGGGAAAAAAATAAAAAATAAAAAATAAAAAATAAATCAACACTTAATCCCCAATAAATACTTTTTTAAGAATAAGAATTTTCTGCTTAAATAATAACGCGCGGCTTTTGAAAAATTAATTCTAACCCTACTAATAACAATAAATATTAATTATATAAAAATTTATTTCAATGAAAATTTTTTGTTTACAGGAAAATTTAAAAACGGCTTTAATCACAACAGAAAGAATAATCGGTAAAAATTTAAATTTACCAATTTTAAATAATCTTTTGTTAAAAACCGATAAGGGTCGTTTATGTATTTCTTCAACTAATCTAGAAATTGGAATTACTTATTGGGTTTCTGGGAAAATAGAAAAAGAGGGGGGAATTACTGTTCCGGCCCGGATTTTAAGCAGTTTTATAGGTAATCTGCCTAATAAAAAAATAGAATTAACCGTAAAAGACGATATTTTATATTTAGATTGCGAAAATTATAAAGCGCAAATTAAAGGACAGGATATTAAAGAATATCCTATTATTCCTGTGATTGAATCGCCATTAATCAATAAACTAGACAAAGAAATTATAAAAAACAGCCTTTCTCAAGTTATAGGAGCGGTCGCTATATCCGAGATTCGGCCGGAAATAGCCGGTGTATTATTCGATTTTAATAAAAACTATCTTAAGTTAGTTGGCACCGACAGTTTTCGTTTAGCAGAAAAAACTCTTTTTAATAAAAACGATTTTCAACAGCCGATTATAGTCCCTCAAAAAACAATTCAGGAACTGATTAGAATTTTAGCGGAAAAAAACAATGAAGACGAAAAGAACTCGTTTCTTAAACTATTTCTATCTCCCGGTCAAATTATGTTCGACTTCGGCTATATTCAATTGGTTTCACGTCTAATTGACGGACAATTCCCTGATTATCAACAAATTATCCCCAATAAGTTTTCAACCACCGCTATTTTAAATAAGGAAGAAATTAATCAGATAATCAAAGTGGTTAGTTTGTTTAGCGGAAAAATTAACGATATTCAATTTGTGGTCAATCCAATTAAAAAAACGATCGATATTTTCGCCCAAAATAGAGAAATTGGCGAAAATAAAGCGCGGATAACAGGAGAAATAGAAGGAAAAAACCTTGACATCGCGTATAATTGGAGATATTTATTGGACGGATTAAATAATATTCCGACCAAAAAAGTTTTTTGGGGGTTTAATGACGAATCTTTGCCGAGTATTTTGAAGCCGCTCGGAGACGAAGAATATGTTTATGCGGTGATGCCGGTAAACCCCAGCGCTTAATTGGCGTTGAAGCAAGGCTTCTGGTTGCTGATTTGTATTTTATCTATCGACACATAAAGCGCAGCAGCAATTCTTTCGTTTACGCGACAGATGTGTCAATTAAGCGGGTGGTAAAGGCGGTTTAAAAGATGTGGATGCGTCTAAAAAATATTATTCTGATTGCCTCTCGCCGTTTAAATCTGGAAAAACAGACTGAAGAACAGCGAATTTATTTTTTATGGTCTTCGGTTGTTTCCCGCGCTTACGGAGACGAATACAGCGATAGGTTTAAACCAGTCCAGTTTAGGAATAAAACCCTTTTTGTAGTTTGCCCTAATTCCGTCTGGGTTAACGAATTACAAATGAAAAACGAAGAGCTGGCAAAAAAAATAAACCAGGAGATAGGTTTTCCGGCAGTGGAAAGAATTAAATTCTTTTGTTAATTGACTAATTTGTATTTTCAAAAACCTGCGGCTAATCACCGCAGGTTTTTGATATATTAAGCGTAGAGCGAGATTGTTGGGGATAGGGGGGTTAATAAAAGACGGATTATTTTTTGACCTTGAAATAAAAGAGGCCGCGGGTTCGCCCCGCGGCCTTGATGCGTTGACTTTTGTGGTTAATTTGAAAGAGCCCTTCTGATCGCCTCGGTCTGGTCTTTATAAATCCATTATTACCGAAGAGATGAGATTTTCGGAAAATTAGGCGGTAACAGTAGGAAATTGGATTATTTTTTCGGAAAGGAAAGAAATTCTTTCCAAAGAGTAGTATTTTATGCATAGAATATGGGCAATCTGAGCGTCTTCTAAAACCTTAAAGATGTTTTTTTGTTCTTTCCCCAATTTTTCTCTCACTGCTATTCTTATTTGTTCAATCTGCTTGTGTATATTTTTATCTACCTCTTCCAAACAATCACATGTATAAAACAGGCATGTTTCTGATTTCCAGTTTTGGAGCAGACAACCGTTGTCGGCAAGGAAAAGACAACGGGGGCTGCTCGGAAGATGAGACACTCGTTTTGGCGGCAGATTTGGCGACAGAAATTCTTCTTTAATAAATTGCCAATGCGGCTCCGGCCACTGAAAGCGTTCCGTTGGAAAGGGTAGAAGTAAAAAATACAGAAGTTCTTGGAGGGTTATAGATTGGAATGTCGTGAGACCACAGCATTCTCCTCGGCACGAAGCACAAACAGCGCGAAGTGATCCTTTGTGGAAAATCTTCGAGGCCTCATTTCTCAACTGGAAAATTTCTAATGAGGTTGCGCTATAGGGAGCAAGGATTTGTCCGAGGCGCTCAGTGTTGTTTTTTAGAACAGATAATTTCTTTTTCCATATTTCAAGCAGAACATCGATTGCCAACTCTTTGGTTGCGGCGTCATATTCAGGATGATGCAAGAATCGGAAAGGAAAATCTTTTAAAGCTTCTTGGTAACGGTCTCCGGCAATAAGGTTTTTTAAATCAAGCAGTATCTCTTTGGGGTTCGGCATGATTAGATTAGCCCTTTTTTATGGTTTAGTTTTCAAAAAACTAAAAACAGAATATCAAAAATATGATATTCTGTCAAGCTGTTGGGATTGAGGGATTCGAACCTGGTCGGGTCGCCCTATTCAAAAGTCGTTATTGTGAGGGTGTCGGGTTTGGAAGTTGGTCTTTTAATTTATCCAGAATGTCGCCTGACATTGAGGGGTGGAGGATAATAGTGGTTTCTGCTTCTTGGCGGTTTAAGGCGGTGTCATACACTTTTGCTTTGATAGTATGTTCTCCTAAAGCAGTATTTTTAGGCAAATTGTAAGTCGTTTCGTATGGGTCGGTTGGGTCGGAAGCGATAAAGTCGTTATCAAAGAAAAAATCAACTTGTTTTACTCCTAATGGCGCGGAGACTTGGGTTTTTATGCTAATCCAGCGGCTATTGATCGGCGAATTGTTTTCCGGGTTGACAATTTTGATTTGGGGCTGATTTTCCGCGGTATGCACGTCGTCGCTTTCGTTAATCGGAGGCTGGTTGAAAATATTTTGTCTTTCAGCCCACTCAAGAACAGGGAATTCCCAGTTAGTAAATTGCGGGTCGGAAGCCGGATTGATTAGGCTTGCTCCTCTCGGATTGTCTTTATTAACGTAATAAAGAATACAATGGGCCTGTTTGGATTGAACTTTCCTGATTAATTCCGGCGGGGTAAAAGGGGTGGCTAATTTGCCGGAAACAGAATCAATCTGATAGGTTTCTGCGGAGAACGCGTCTCCGCTAAGGACGGATTTATCGGTTTGAAAATCCGGCAGGTCCGGGAACTGTTCGACCTGGCCGGGTAAAGTAAATTCCGGAAAATTTTGCGTTGGAGACTTAATTTCCGTCGGGGAGTTAAACGGATTGTTGTCATCCCGCGACGAAGCGATTTGGTTGTCGCTTTTTTTATTCTTAATTTCGTAGGCTCTTTTCATAAATTTATTCCAAAGCGGAGCCGCGGCGTAAAGGCCGGCGCCTTCTTTTGTCATCGGCGTGTTATCATTATTTCCCGCCCAGACGCCGGCCACCAAAGACGGCGTATAGCCGATAGTCCAAGCGTCGCGGTATTCTTGCGTCGTGCCGGTTTTAACAGCGGCTGGACGATTGCCAAGGTTGAGAGGAGAAGACGATCCAAAGACTGGCGTCCGGAGGATGTTATTGGATAAGATGTCAGAAATCGTGTTGGCGATGTCGGGGTCTAAAACCGCGATAGGTTTATTTTGCCACTCTTCGATTGTTTGACCCTCGTTGGTTTCTATCTTGAGGATTGGCGCTGTCTTTCGATAAGTTCCTTGATTGGCAAAAACGCCGTAAGCAGAAACTATATCTAATAATTTTACCTCTCCGCCGCCCAAGACCAGAGCCAAACCATAACGTCGTCTGTCTTTAAGGGTGGTGATACCCATATCTTGGGCGAGATTAATCGTGTCATTAACCCCCGATAGATACAAGACTTTAACAGAAGGGACGTTAAGTGATTGAGCCAACGCTTCTTGTAGGGTTGTCGGGCCGCGGAAACGTCCGTCATAATTTTGCGGATTATAACATTTTTGTTCTTCATAAGAATCATATCCGGCGCTTGCCGGGCAGCTCGGATTAAATTCAGTCGGCAGATCGAATAAAACGGTTTTAGGCGTAAATCCCTTTTTAATGGCCAGAGCGTAGGCGAAAGGTTTAAATGAAGAGCCGGGCTGGCGGTCGCGAATAGCGACATTAACATTGGGTTCGAATAGGCAATTTTTTCCGGGGTCGCAACCGGCCGGGGTCGGACTAAGGAAATATCCTTTGGAACCGACCATTGCCAATAGCTGGCTGGTTTTAGGATCGACGGCAACCAGAGAAGCATTGAAGGCTTTATATTTTTTTTCGTTTTGCGCAACTTCATCCAAAATGATTTGTTCGGCCAACTGTTGCAGCTGCCAGTCTATGGTGGTATAGACTTTTAAGCCGGATTTTTCCACATAGTCCCGGCCGTATTTTTCTTCCAGATATTCTTTGACGTACATAACGAAATGAGGCGCTTTAATATTGTTTGCGCTAGCGGGCGCAAGGGCAAGTTTTTCTTCAGCGGCTTCTTGAGCTTCTTCTGTCGTGATAAAACCAAGTTCCACCAGTCTGCCCAAGACATATTTTTGGCGGTCTTTCAATTCGCTAAGACGAGAACCATAGGGCGAGTAATAACTAGGCGCTTTTGGCAAACTGGCTAAAAGAGTTGATTCGGCTAAAGTTAAATCTTTAGCTGGTTTATTAAAGAAAGTTTGAGCGGCAGCTTCAATTCCGTAGGCGTTGGATCCGTAAGGAATCTGGTTTAGATAAGCTTCTAAAATTTTGTCTTTGGGATATTTTGCCTCAAATTCAATCGCTAAAATCGCCTCTTTGATTTTTCTGGCGAATGTTTTTTCCGGGCCGAGAAACGAACTTTTAATGAATTGCTGGGTAATGGTTGAGCCGCCTTGGGATAGCGTTTGGCCTTTTAAGTCGGCGAAGATAGCTCGAAGAATGCCTTTAAAATCTAGGCCAAAATGATTATAAAAATTGGCGTCTTCCACCGCGATGGTCGCTTTTTTGATGGAGTCAGGCATTCTGTCAAAAGGAACAACAGTTCTTTTTTCTTCGCCGTGAATATCATATAGAACAACGGTCCCGGTTCGGTCATAAATTTTCGTTGATTCGACAACCTGTCTTTCCGCTATCTTGTCGGGATTGGGAAGATCTTTCAAAAAATAGGCAAAAACGCCGAGAATCGCGGCAACAATAAAAATCCCTAAGAGAAGGGATATGAATAAAAGCGTGTTGATTATTCTTTTCACTCGCCCTTTTATATTTTTTCTTTTAAGGCGGTTCTTTCTTTCAGCCATGTTTTCATTCTATCGTGTTTAGTAACGAAAAATCAAGAAAAAGAAAAGGAGTTATTTGTGCCCCTTTGTATCAATGTTTGAATTACGAGATTATCCGCCAGTAAGTCTGTTGGTTGGACCCTGCAGAGCTGCTGTTATGGTTCCGCGGCGTTTGATTTAATCGCGATAAATTGGTAATATGGTTTTATGGCGATAAATTAATTTCCCTTTTTCAGCCCAAATGGATTTTCGACACGGAGCTTGAGTATGAATTGCCGGACGGAAAAAATCTACAAAATCAATCCCCAATAAGAAGTTTTAATATCTTATGGTTATCAACTGGTATGGACAATCTTGTTTTAAGATTGTTACTAATGCCTTAACGATTGTTACTGATCCGTTTACAAAAAATATTGGCTTAAGGCCGCCTACTTTTGCCGCCGATATTGTTTGTGTCTCTCATCAACACGAAGATCATAATAATGTTTGCGCTATCGGTGGCAGGCCTTTTATTGTTGACGGCCCGGGTGAATACGAGATACGAGGAATCAGCATATCGGGCATCGAGAGTTTTCATGACCAGAAACAAGGTCAGGAACGGGGACTTAACACCATTTATTTGATTGAATCGGAAGAAATCCGGCTTTGTCATTTGGGCGATTTCGGCCAGGATAAATTTTCTGACGAGCAGCTGGAAGCGCTGGGCGAAGCTGACATTCTATTTATTCCGGTTGGGGGCAGAGTAACCCCGGACGCGCCGATTGCCGCCGCCCTGGTCAACCAAGTCGAGCCGAAGCTGATTGTTCCTATGCACTATAAACTGCCCGATCTTAAAATCGATCTTGATTCCGTGGACAAATTTTTAAAGGAGCTGGGCGTGTCCAAAAAGGAACCGGTTGATAAAATAACGATAAAGAAAAAAATACTGCCGGAACAAACAGAGATCGTGGTAATGAAGATATAATTAAGTCAAGCGTCAAAACGCAGAAATCAAAAAATCTCAAAACTTTGTTTTAAAGTTTTGAGATGCAGCTTTGGCGCTTGAGATTCAGGGTTTGAATTTTAGTATTATCGAATTCGTAGAGAAGTTGCGGAACATGTCTTACCATGCGCGTGTGCGAATTTTATGGTTGTCCGTTTTTGTCTGCATGGCGCTAATTTTATTTTTATGGATTATCACCTTTGGTCGTTCTTTCGAAGAGACATCGAAGACCGAATCGGAATTTGAGGCGGTTTCCGAACAAATGAAGAAATCGGTGCGGGAGATCAAAGATCAGTGGCCGGAGATCAGCGGCGGCGTCGGGACGGGAATCGACAATTTGTTTGATAATCAGACTTCAACAGAGGTAAGCCCGTTTGAATAAGACGCGATACCGATATGAACAGAGTTCGCATCAAAATAAATTTTGATACAACGAATGCATGCGAATGATGCGAATATCAGCTAATCACACCCGATATATTATCTGTTGCGCGTTTATTGGCATCATTAGTATTGATTAGTATATTGGCATCGATTTATGGAAATTGGTCGAATACAAAAAAGGGAAATTATCGAAGAGCTCAAAGATTCTTATTTGGACTACGCGATGAGCGTGATTATTGCGCGCGCTCTGCCGGATGCCCGTGACGGCTTCAAACCGGTTCATCGGAGAGTTTTGTATGCCATGTGGGATATGGGCGTCAATGCCGGCGCTAAGTTTAGGAAGTCGGCTTACGTAGTTGGTGAGGTTTTGGGAAAATATCATCCGCATGGCGATGTGGCTGTTTATGATTCTCTGGCCAGAATGGCGCAGAATTTTTCTCTGCGTTATACATTAATAAACGGACAGGGTAATTTTGGATCGATTGACGGTGATTCGCCTGCAGCGATGCGATACACTGAATGCCGGTTGACGCATCTGGCCGAAGAAATGATGGTTGATAGCGACAAGGAAACGGTTGATTGGGCCGACAACTACGACGGAACGCGCAAGGAGCCGATAGTTCTGCCGGCTAAAATTCCACAGCTTCTGGTCAACGGCGCCATGGGAATTGCTGTGGGTATGGCGACCAATATCCCGCCTCATAATCTGAAAGAAGTTATTGATGCCGCCATTCATCTCATCCGTAATCCCGAGGCCGGCACCGAAGATTTGTGTCAATTTGTCCAAGGGCCCGATTTTCCCACCGGTGGAGTTATTTATGATAAGAAGGCCATTCTCTCTGCTTACAGCCTTGGTAAGGGCGCCATTGTCAATCGGGCTAAAACCGAGATTGTCGAGACCAAAAAAGGTTCCTTTCAGATCGTCGTGACCGAAATTCCCTATCAAGTCAATAAATCCGCTTTGCTCGAAAAGACAGCCGAGTTGGTCAAGGACAAAAAGATAGAAGGAATAAAAGATATGCGCGATGAATCCGACAAGGAGGGGTTGAGAATTGTTGTCGATCTGAAGGCTGACGCTTCCCCGCAAAAAATTCTTAACCAGCTGTTTAAACTTACCGATTTGCAGAAGTCTTTCCACGTGAACATGTTGGCCTTGGTCGACGGTCTTCAGCCCCAGGTTTTATCGCTTAAGGGATTGCTTGAACAGTACCTAGTTCATCGTTATAATGTTGTTACCAGGCGCACTAAATTTGAGCTTAAGAAGGCTAAAGAAAGGGCTCATATTCTTGAAGGGCTCAAAAAAGCTCTGGATCATATTGATCAGGTCATTTCGACTATCCGGAAGTCCGATTCAAAAGAAGATGCCAAGAATAACCTGGTGAAAAAATTTACTTTGACGGAAATTCAGTCTTTGGCGATTTTAGCCATGCCCTTATCGAGTTTGGCTAAATTGGAGCGGCACAAAATCGAAGATGAACTCAAGGAAAAGCAAGCTCTGATTAAAGAATTGGAATCAACGCTTAAAAGTCCGAAGAAGCTTCAGCAGGTTATTGAAGATGAGCTTGCCGCTGTTAAGGAAAAATATGGCGATGAGCGCCGCACTAAAGTCGTTAAGGGGGCAGTCGGTCAGTTTTCCGAAGAAGATCTTATCGCCGAAGAAGAATCAATTATAACTTTAACTGAAGGCGGATATATCAAACGAGTGAGCCCGAAAATTTATCGGTCGCAGCACCGCGGCGGCAAGGGTATAACCGGCATGACGACCCGCGAGGAAGACGCCGTTAAATATTTCCTCTCGTCGTCCACCCATGACTCAATTCTTCTTTTTACCAATACCGGCCGCGTTTTTCAAACCAAGGCTTACGAAATTCCAAGCGGCTCGCGGGTTGCCCGTGGTCAGGCGATTGTCAACCTGCTCCAGCTTGGATCTTCGGAGCGTGTAACGGCCATGCTTTCCGTTAAGGCTAAAAAGGAGAAAGAGGGGTATCTGGTAATGGCTACTCAATCTGGTATAATAAAGAAGACGCCTCTGGCGGATTTTGAGAATGTCAGACGGTCTGGTTTGATAGCGATCAATCTGGATAAAGATGATCAATTGGGTTGGGCGGATTTAAGTTCAGGCCGGGATGAGATAATTTTAGTCGGCCAAAGCGGACAGGCAATCAGATTTAAAGAGAGAGATGTAAGACCCATGGGCCGGGGGGCGGCCGGGGTCAGGGGAATCCGACTGAAGAAAAATGACGCGGTGATTGGGATGCAGATTATCAGGGACCAGAACTTAAAATTGTTGGTTATTACCGAGAATGGTTTCGGCAAGGCCACCAGTTTAAAGCAGTTCAAGACACAGAAGAGGGGCGGCAGCGGATTAAAAGCGGCGAGAGTGACTTCCAAAACTGGCGTCATAGTCACCGCGCGCATCTTGGGCGCGACAGACGAGGACCTGATTGTTATTTCAACCAAAGGGCAGGTGATCCGCATTTCCCTCAAAGATGTTCCCGCTCTTGGACGCGCCACGCAGGGAGTTAGAATAATGAAATTAGAGAACGGGGATAAAGTGGCTTCAATAACCTGCGTTTAGGATTTTGTTTTCGAGTTCGAGTTAAAGATTAATTGATTATGGAGTTAACCAAAACCAAGCTTTTTTATTTCGGCGCCGCCATCGTTTTAATTATCGCTGGATATTTGATTTATCGTTACGGTTTCGATCCGACTCCTCTGGCCCGAGGCGCTATCAAGGTTTGGGGATTTGAAGACGAAAATATTTATAAATACTCTTCTTTTATCAAAGATTTTAACGCTAGGTATCCCCGCATCAACATCGACTATATCCGGAAATCGCCTCAAAACTACGAAAGAGAACTTCTTAACGCGTTAGCAAGCGGACAGGGGCCGGATGTTTTTCCCATTTATCATACTTGGGTTTCCAATTATCAGGACAAAATCGTCCCATTGCCAGGCGATTTGATGAGTTTTAAAGACTATTATGACATCTTTGTTGATGTGGCTAGTCAGGATTTTGTGGTCGATGGCAGCATCTGGGCCGTGCCTTTCTATGTTGATACGCTGGCTCTATATTGGAACAAGGATTTTTTTAACGCCGCCGGCATTGCGCAGCCGCCTGCCACCTGGGATAAATTTTTAGAAGCGGTGAAAATCCTGACATTAAGGGACGCCAATGGTAATATTGTTCGGGCGGGGACGGCCATGGGAGCAGGCGCTAATGTTGACCATGCCAGTGATATTCTTTTGCTTCTGATGCTTCAAAATGGAACGACAATGCTTGATTCTCAAACCGGCAAAGCTATTTTTAATCAATCTCGGCTCGAGAGCGGTCAGAACTACAACCCAGGCGAAGACGCCCTGCGTTTCTATACGGATTTCGCAAATTCTCAAAAAGAGGTTTATACCTGGAATTCGTTGCTGGGCAATTCAACGGACGCGTTTTCGGCCGGTCGGGCCGCGACAATGATTAATTATTCTTCGGCGGCTTCTGAAATTTCACAAAAAACCCCTTATCTTAATTTTGCCATTGCTCCCGTGCCCCAGATTAAAGAAGGAGGGGTGGCGGTTAATTACGCCGATTATTGGGGAGAGGCAGTTTGGACCGGATCTAAAAATCAGCGCGTAGCTTGGCTGTTTGTTCTTTGGCAGACGTCAAGCGATGTCCAAAAAAGTCTTTTACAAATGGTTAAAAAGCCAGCCAGCCGACGCGATGTCATCACTTGGCAAAAGGGCGATCCGGTTCTGGGCGTTTTTGCCAGTCAGGCCTTATCCGCTCGTTCTTGGCCTCAATTTGATCATGTGGCCATCAGCAATATTTTTACGCAGATGATTGACTCGGTGGTTATGGGTCAGGCTACAACCGTCGAGGCGTTGGGCCGAGCGGTGAATCAGCTAAACGCATTTCGTAAATAAGGAGTTAGCCTTTTCAGTTTTCCGTTTCCGGCTTGCCGCGCGGTTATTAAGTGGTGCCGGCCGGGACAATTTCCAAAACATGCTTTACGCAAAATATTTATTCGCCGCATTTCTGATTTTTCTTTTTTCGGTCTTTTCTTTTCCGGTTTTGGCCGGTGTCTGCGGACCCTTGGTGCCGAGCGGCTGTCGATCAGGCGGTCCGTTAAGTTGCGGCCTCTGCCAATTTTTTGAACTTTTTTCCAATATCATTAATTTTGTGGTTTTCTGCGTTACGCCGCCGGTGGCCGGTTTGATGATTGTTGTTTCTGGACTAATTTTGATTTTCGGCGGCAGCGAAAGCGCGCGAACTTACGGAAAGAAAATGTTGACGACTACTGTTCTCGCCATAGTTATTATTTATGCTTCATGGCTATTAATTAATACCATCATTAAGGAAGTCGGCGGGACAAACCAAGGTTCGTGGTATCAGTTTCAGTGTTTGACGTCCGATTCGCCGCCTCTTTCTTTTTTGTCTGGCGTCGATAAATTTATTTAATCGAGAGATATGAAATTTTCAAAACCGCGTTCTAAAATTTTCATTGCGCACATAGTTTATTTTTTGATTTTTCTTCCGGTTTTGGCGGTCGCACAGCTGCCGCAGACTGGTCCGGGTAGCTGGAAGCAGTTGTTTAGCGGGGTCACGCAATATGTTTTTCAACTGGGCATGGCGCTGGCGGTCATTGTCATTATCGCCTCAGGTATTATGTTTATGGTTGCCGGCGGTAACGAAGAGAGGGTAACGAGGGCTAAAAAAACTTTCTTCTGGGCCCTCGTCGGTCTGGCGATTTGTTTGCTTGGGTCGGGTCTCGTTTATGTGATTTTGGATGTTTTAGGCGGAAAAAATTTTTAACGGGCCAATTTTTAAAAAAGAAAATCTATGCGTTTTATCCATGAAAATTATCATTGTCTCGGCGGTCTGGGTTTTATTACCGCAATTTTGTCGGCCATGTTTTTTTTCGGAAAAGCGGATTTTTGCCAGGCGCAGGCCGTGCAGAATTTTCTTCAATCCCAAAGTTTTCTCGATTTGGCTTATCGCATCGCCAATTATATTTTTCTTGTGGTTGTTCCCATTGCCGTTATTGCCATTATCTGGTCGGGAATTCTTTTTCTGTCCGCCGGCGACAGCGAAGAACGGATTACGAAAGCCAAACGCGCTATTACTTATTCAATTATCGGCCTGGCCATCGCCTTGGTTGGCAGCGGTTTTGTTACTTTGATTAAAGATATTACCGGCAGCAATGTCTCGACCGCGCAGGCGGTGATTGACGCTTTCGGACGGCTGGCTAACGCGATGTATTATGTCGGACCGGCGTTAGTGGTTATTTTTCTTATCTGGATAGGAATAACTTATATGATGGCTGGCGGAGACGAACGTAAAATTGGGGCGGCCAAAAAACAGCTTTTTTGGGCGATAGTCGGAGCCGCCATCATCATCGGGACCGGCGCGATTATCAGGACGTTGATATATTATTTGCGGTAAGACAAAATTAGGATAAGACACAAATTAAAATACACGGAATAAACTGATATGAAGCCCCTGGCTTTCTGCCTACGGCAGATGAACGGGGAGGAAACGGAAAAGATCAGTCGCTTCCGTGTGTGTATCCGTTACATCCGTGTTTTCAACAAGAGGAGGTGAGAAAGAGTGAATAAAAAAATTGCCAAATGGAGTTTATCCGCAGTTTTATTTCTGGCCATGCCTTTATTTGTTGCGGCACAGTCGACCTATACTCCGCCAAGCGGACAGACTATCACTTTGACTACAATAATGGACGCCGTTGTTGCCGTCGCCAATTTTATGATTTATATCGGTATTGCCGTGGCGGTGATTTTCATTATCTGGGGCGGCATTACTTACATGATGGCTGGCGGCGATGACACAAAAATCGAAACAGCCAAGAAAAGGATTATCACCGGTATTATCGGTGCGGCCATCATTATTGGCGTTGGAGCAATCATCAGGACGCTGCAATATATTTTGGTTACCTCGGGAACTTTAGATTAAAGTATCCTTAGGCTACCACAGATTAAGGAGTTCAGTAGGAAAATTTAAATTTTTCTATCTTTATCTGATTCAAAAGAATCTCCCCGCAGTACTGCGGGGAGATTCTTTTTTTGCGGCGGGGGAAACTTCTTGGACTATCGGACCGTACAGCTCTTAATTCCAAAAGAGGTTGGTTTTTTGATTGCATAGTCATCATAGAAGTAAAACGAGATTATTTTCAAATTTATCTCATTATCTCATTTTAATCTCATTTTACCTCAATATATTTCGGTTAGAAATTAGATGATTTAACCAATATCCTTATAGTCAGATTTTAGATGATTTAATACGGGTGTGCATAATGCCAGATACATTCTGGACTCCTTGAGACCATAATCTCATGGCGT